>JAOZSY010000400.1 GCA_029939445.1 Bacteroidales bacterium | reverse complement strand
GACGATTTAGAGGGCTTATCAGATGAATTGGTAGAGCAATATTTAAGTCAAGAGGAAATTAATGGATTCGGCTCATGGAGTTCATGGAAAAAGAGATTTAAGAAGAACCGAAAAAAACGAATAGTAAAACGAAAGAAGTTCTGGAGCAAAGTAAAGAAAGGGCTAAAAAAAGCAGGAAAGGCAATTATAAGATACAATCCTGCCACAGCAGCCATAAGAGGTGGTGTACTGATTGCATTACGTACAAATATGTTTGGCTTTAAGAAGCGATTGAAGTGGGCTTATGCCACAGATTCACAACTAAAAAAGGCTAGAATTACAAAATCTTATTCCATAAAAGCAAAGAATACACTTGCTGAAGTTGAAAAGCTATTTGTAAAGCTTGGAGGGAAAAAGCACAATCTAAAAAATGCAATTCTAAAGGGTAAGAAAGGGCAATTAAGAGGCACTTATGATGAGCAGTATTGTGAGGAAGAATTGCAAGGATTAGGAGTTATTTCATCAGCAGCTATGCTCACAGCAGCAACAACAGTTCTGGCTTTTATAGGTAAGATTTTCAAGAAAAATAAACTAGGAAATGAAGAAAGAGAAACTTCTAAAGCTAGTACGCCTATTATTTCGCAACAACTACCAATTAGACACGGTAGAATGCCTATAAATAGTAATACTCAAAGAATTAACCAAAACAGTCAATCAGCAGCAGTAATAAATTCTAGAGAAAGAACAAATACAGCAGCAATGATTACACCTAGCTCAAAACCACCAAATAAGATACTAAAACTTATAAAAGATAATCCTCTTTATGCAGCAATTGGAGGTTTGGGCATTTTGGGAATATCCGCTTTAGGGTTTGGAGTTTTTAAAAAAAGCAGAAAAACCTCATTGGAAGGAATCTCTGGGCACTCAAAGAAAAGCAGCAAAAAGAAAAAGCAAGGCAAAGCTTTGAAGTCAAGGGTAAAGTCAACAATTAAGATAGAAAAACTTAAATAATTAATCACCAAACAGTAAATCAATATGTCAGAAAACAGAAAGAAAAATGACGTTTTAGAAGACCTTAAAAACATCGGCTTAGTACTAGGCGGAGTTGTGATAGGTAAGCTCATTGATGTGGGGACACATAAAATTCTAAAAATAGAGGAAGATGCAAGCCTATCAGGATTAGCCGAGATGAAAAAATTTATATCGCCAGCAGTAAGAATTATTGGAGGCGGTGCAGGAGCTTATTTTGTTCCAAATAAAATAGGCAGGCTATTACTTGGAGGTGTAGCAGTTTCTGGAGCTAGTTCAATGGTAAATTATGGAGTAACTAAAGTTCTCAATAAGGGAGCACAAGTGTCAGGTTTTGGAGAAATTGCCTATGCAGAAAATCAGAATAGTGGCAGTTTGCTATTGGATAATTTCGACCCTGAATTTCCTGATTTAGCAATTGAGGGAGCTAGTGATAATAATCTTTTAGAGCAAAATGATGATTATTCATCTGTGGATGATGATTTTGATGATGCAGAGATAATGTAGTAAGCAACAATTAATTATAAACACATAAAAACTTAAACAGAATGGCAGATTACAACGAAAACGATGAACTATTCGATAGTGAATATGAAGACTCATTAGTATTAACGGGTATTGATGATGAAAATGAGCAAGAAGAATTGTTAGGACGTATTTGGAGAAATCCACGAAGACGAAAACGATTAGTGCGTCATGTATTTAACAAGACCAAGCGAGTTATTGGTGGTAAAACTACCTCAAGAGACGACTTCCAGAGAAGATTTAAGCAGCTTCCAAAATCCATGCGTCAGGGACTTTTAAACAAGCAAAAGCAATTGGTTGACACTACTCTTTATGTTGTAAAAGATATATCGGGGAGTAAAATTGTAAAGATGTTCCAAGATGATGA
>JAOZSY010000399.1 GCA_029939445.1 Bacteroidales bacterium | reverse complement strand
ATATAAACAGTTTATATTTCACGTATTCAGCATTAAAAATTATTTCCGTAACTATTGGCTATGCAAATAATTTTGCCTTGAATACAAGTAACGCTTTGCGTTCATGAATACAATTAATATCAACAAAAATGAATAAATATATTCCATTTTATTAATTAGCAGGTTTGAATCATAATTGGTATTAATGCTGAATTTTATTTTTATGTATATTAGTAAAAATAAAGTTTCATATATTTGTAAACATAATTATTGAATTATAAAACAATAAAATATTAACTTCCATAATATAAAAATATAACCTTAATTTATTGTTAACTAGTAAATAGGGTGGTTTTTAGTTTTAATTTATACATAGCATTCAGCTTTTAAAAGATAATAAATGAAAAATATTTCTCTATCAACAAAAGTACTTTTAGGAGTAATACTAGGAATTCTTCTTGGTTTATTATTTGGAGAACATGTGTCATGGCTTTCGGTTTTTGGAGATATATTTATTGGTTTATTGCAAATGACGGTATTGCCATATATTATGTTTTCATTAATTATTAATATAGGAAGACTGTCGTTAGAAACTGGGCGTAAATTAGTTAAGTACGGTCTGTATTCTCTGTTAATGCTATTGGGAATAGGTTTAGTATGGCTCTCGGTATTGCCTTTAGCTTTTCCTGAATGGGGAAGCGGAAGTTTCTATAGTAATGATTTTATTGCAGAAGCAGTTCCTTTTAGCGTAGTAGATTTATATATTCCTTCAAATCCTTTTGCCTCACTTAGCAATAATGTAGTGCCGGCAGTTGTTCTTTTTAGCATTTTTGTTGGTCTTGGATTAATGAAATTGCCAAATAAAGAAACATTGCTAAAACCTCTTGAGGTATTAAATGAAGGACTTAACTATGTAAATAAAATGATTGTTAAGATTACTCCTATAGGTGTATTTAGTATTGCTGCAGGGGTTATGAGTAGTTTAACTATAGATGATTTAAGCCGTTTGCAAGGTTATTTGCTGGTATACTTATTTGCAGTTATTATGATCACTTTTGTGGTTTTACCTTATGTTATATCAATATTTACGCCTTTTTCTACACGTATAATTTTTAAGGCTACTTATTCTACATTAATCACAATTTTTGCCACAGGAAAAATTATTGTTGTATTTCCACAGCTTATTGATGATATAAAAAGGATATTGGAATCAGAGAATTTAGGCTCAGATCAAGCAAAATCGGAGGTTGATGTAATAATGCCTTTGGCTTATCCATTTCCAAATTTAGGGACTTTTATGATATTTATATTTGTACCTTTTGCAGCTTGGTATTCGGGTCACGAATTGTCACTAGATGATTTTCCTCTATTTCTTAGCTCTACTTTATTAAGTAGTTTTGTAGCTCCAATCACTGGCTTACCTTTTAGTCTTGAATTACTTGGTATTCCTAAAGAGACATTCCAATTATTTGTTGTTTCTACTGTCCTAACCGATAGAATTAGAGTGGTTTTAGGAGCATTTCATCTTATTACACTTACGCTTCTAACCATTAGTGCTACTCAAGGTTTTCTTGTTTTTAAAATAAAAAAACTTATTAGTGCTGTATTGGTAATAGGTGTAATTGGTAGTGTTTCTATCATTGGAATGCATAAGTTATTAGAATGGAATATGGCTAATATACCTACTAATATGCAGATTTTAGATTCATTTCAACTCATTAGTAAGGAGCAACCCTATACCATATTAAAAGAGGCTAAGCGTAATCCTAAAAGAAAATGGAGGAGAGAGAATTCTTTAAGTAGGATAAAACGTACTAAAGTATTAAGGGTCGGTTTTTATGATAATGCCATGCCATATAGTTATTATAACTCAGATTCCAATCTTGTTGGATTAGGAATAGACCTTATGCACCAATTAGCA
>JAOZSY010000155.1:2682-6289 GCA_029939445.1 Bacteroidales bacterium | reverse complement strand
CACTTGACAGTACATTATTAATTGTATTACATTTGTGATATCATTTTAATATCATATTAATAACACTTAAAAATAATATTATGAACAACGAAAAAGGTTTTAGTCCAATGTCAGGAATGCTGATGGTATTTGTATTATTAGTAAATTTAGCTGCAATATTTTTCGGTTTTTATTTATATCAAAGCTTATATACAATATTACTAATAATAACTGCAGTTTTTTTTATTCCAGGATTTTTCATAGTAAATCCAAATGAATCTTCAGTTCTAGTTTTATTTGGAGATTATAAGGGCACGGTAAAGCGGAATGGCTTTTATTGGGTGATGCCTTTTTATGTGCGTCGAAAGATTTCGCTAAGAGCCAGGAATATTGATAGCGATGCTATAAAGGTGAATGATAAATTGGCCAATCCAATTAAAATTGGTGTTGTGCTAGTTTGGCGCGTTAAAGATACTTATAAAGCTCAATTTGATGTTGATGACTATGTTCATTTTGTAGATATACAAACTGATGCAGCAATACGTAAAATTGCTGGTGAGTATGCTTATGATAATTTTGATGACGATGAGTCGGAAGTTACCTTGCGCTCTGGTGGTGATGAGATTGATAACAGGTTAGAAGAATCATTAGGCGAAAGACTTTATATTGCAGGAATTGAAGTTATGGAGGCAAGAATTAATTACTTAGCGTACTCTGAAGAAATAGCTCAGGCAATGCTTAAACGTCAACAGGCTACTGCTATTATTGCAGCACGACATAAAATTGTGGAAGGAGCTGTGGAAATGGTAAAAATGGCAATAGATCAATTGTCAGATCAAGGAGTTGTGGATCTTGATGATGAGCGTAAAGCTACAATGGTTAGTAATTTGATGGTAGTGCTTGTTTCTGATAAGGATGCAAGTCCAATAGTAAACACAGGTTCTTTATACTAAGAAAAATAAGATGAATATAAAAGGCGTATACTTTACTGAAACTCAGTATTATAAAACTGCTTGGGTATGGCTAATTGCATTGCTCATAGAGTCGACTATATTTATTATGCTTATTGCAGATTATGATAAATTTGATATTGAGAAATTTGCTTTAGTAGACTTCTATATTATGTGGGGTATATTTAGTATTATGTTCTTGGGTTTATTCTTCTTGTTTAGATATATGTATATTGAGATGATTATTAATTCTGAAGGAGTACATTATAAAGCACCTCCAATGCTTAATAAATATAAAATTATAGAACCTCATAATATCTTTAATTATAGTATTGGAAAATATAAACCAATAACAGAAGTAGGAGGAAGAGGCTATAAACCAAATTCTAAAAAAACGCAAATTGCACTTACTATGGAAGGCAATATTGGTTTGAAAATAAAGACTAAAGATGGTAAAGTATTTATTTTTGGCACCTTACGTGAAGCAGCATTATTGTTTGCAATGAATAAGCTAATGGAAAATAGTTAGTTATGGGAAAGAAAAAAGCATTTGCACTAAGAGTGGATTCTGAACTGCTAGAAAAGATTGAGAAATGGGCTGCGGACGAGTTTCGTAGTACTAATGGGCAAATAGAGTGGATAATAAATGAGGCTCTTAAGAAAGCGGGACGTAAGAAAAAGAAGGATGAGAGTAATAATAAACAGTAAGCCGTGAGCAGTTTTATATTACAGTTTATTTTACTATGAAGTTAATTCATTATTATTCATATCTTTGAGCTTTAAATACAACTATATATAACAGTTATGACCACCCAACAAATACTTATAAAATATTGGGGATATTCAAAATTTAGGCCTTTGCAAGAGGAAATTATTGATTCCGTATTAGCGGGAAATGATACTTTAGCCTTAATGCCTACTGGTGGAGGAAAAAGTATTTGTTTTCAAGTTCCTTCGCTAAAGTTGGAAGGCTTGTGTATTGTAGTTACTCCATTGATAGCTTTAATGAGAGATCAGGTACAGCAATTAGATAAAAGAGGAATTCCTGCAGTGGCAATATACTCAGGGATGCATCCTCGTGAGATTGATATTGCTTTGGATAACTGTGCTTATGGAGATAAGAAGTTTCTTTATGTATCACCAGAGAGGTTGGAAACGGAGCTCTTTCAGGAGCGACTTAAGAAGATGAATATTAGTTTATTAGCTATTGATGAGGCGCATTGTATTTCGCAATGGGGTTATGATTTTCGCCCTTCATATTTGCAAATTGCTGATATTCGTGAGATGCTTCCAAATGTGCCTGTTTTAGCCCTTACAGCTACTGCTACGCCAACTGTTGTAATAGATATTCAGGAGAAGCTAAATTTTAGAAAAGAGAATCTTTTTGAAATGAGCTTCGAAAGGAGTAATCTTACATACGATGTGGAGAATGTAGAAGATAAATATAGTAGACTCTTACAATTGCTAAATCAGTATCAAGGGACAGCAATTGTATATGTGCGTAATAGGAGAAAGACAAAAGAGTTTTCATATTATATTCAACAAAATGGAATATCTTGTCATTTTTATCATGCTGGATTGGAGACAGATGAAAGAGAGAAGCGCCAAAGTGATTGGATAAATAACCGAGTAAGAGTAATTGTTTCTACTAATGCTTTTGGAATGGGAATTGACAAGGCCGATGTGCGTTTGGTTGTCCATTTAGATGTTCCTGATAGTATTGAAGCTTATTTTCAGGAAGCAGGAAGAGCAGGACGCGATGGAGGAAATGCGAGAGCTGTTCTTTTATGGCATAAAAGTGATTTGGGAGATTTGCAAAGAAATTTTGAATCTAAATATCCTGAAATATCTTATATAAGGAATATCTATAATGCTTTGGGAAATTATTTTCAGTTGGCAGTAGGTAGTGGAGCTGATACTCCTATGGAAATAGATATTAGTAACTTTATTAAGATGTATAATCTAAATCCAGTTTTGGCTTATAATTCAATAAAATTTCTTGAAAAGGAAGGTTATCTTTTTCTTAATGAGGCAATGAATAGGCCGTCAAAAGTTTTTGTGGATGTAAATAGAGAGACTCTTTATCGCTTTCAGGTTAAGAATCCAAAAATTGGAGATATAATTGATGTCTTAATTCGCTCTTATAGTGGGCTTTTTACCGATTTTAGTATTATTGATGAAGGATTATTGGGGCGTAGACTCAATACCTCTGCTTTACTTATAGAAAATGCTTTGAAATTTCTTCATAAAAATAATATTCTAACATATTTGCCCCGCAGTAGTAAACCGCAGATTACATTCTCAAATGGTAGATTACAAACGAAATTTGTTAGTATTAATGAAGAGCATTATTTTCATCTTAAAAATACATCTAAAAAGCGCCTTGATTCTGTAATTGCTTATGTTACAAATATTACCAAGTGTAGGAGTGAGTTGCTGCTGTCTTATTTTGGACAAAAAGAGCCGCGCCGTTGTGGTCAATGCGATGTGTGTGAGAATAGAAATAAACTATCTTTATCACAAACAGAGTTTGATGATGTAATAGAATTAATAAAACCTGTGTTAATACATAAAAATATCTCTTTTCAAGATTTGATTTGGGAATGCTCACAAGTAGATCAAAATAAGCTAATTAAAGTAGTAAGATACTTAACAGATAGTGGCAAAATTACTAAATT
>JAOZSY010000155.1:0-2582 GCA_029939445.1 Bacteroidales bacterium | reverse complement strand
TGTCAGACTGAGTGATTTTATGTCAGACTGAGTGATTTTCGATTGCAAAGAGAAAATTGTACCGAAGTCTGAGAAAATAGTATAGCTTGTATTTAGCTTAGTCGAAATAAAGGCTGAATACCAATTAATTTACTCGCAAATTTCAGCTTATTATAAGGTTATATTCAAAATGTCGCCATTATCAATAGCAATTTTTAAACTAGGTTTTAATCGTGATTTTTGTAGTTCTTCTAAGTATTTGTCATTATGAAGATCTGAGCCCAGAAAACTAATCATTTTTCTCGCAATTAGTTTTTTAGCAATTATTTTGGAACTGTGACTATACCATCCTGTTAGAGAGTTTATATTTAGTTGCAGAAAGACACCTCTATCAGTAAGTTGTTTATAGTTATTAAAATCTTGATGCCAGTAATTATATCTTTCGGGATGTGCCAATACAACTTTATAACCTTCCATTTGCAAATCAAATATAACCTCAGAAAGACGTGGGTATACATCTACATACGACATCTCAATTAAAACATAATTATCGCCAAAAGTAAGCAGCTTACCTTCTTTCATTTTTTTCTCAAAGCCATCGTCAAGCATATATTCAGCAGCGGCTTCTATTTGCATATCAATACCTTGAGTGGATATTTCTTTTCGTACTCTCTCCAAACCCGATAAAATTATTTCAGGTGTATTTTTATAATAGTCATTCATTATATGTGGAGTGGTAATAAGCTTTTTATAGCCGAGCTTGCTCATTTCTTTAATAAGGTATATACTATCCTCCATGGTTTTTGCACCATCGTCAATACCTGGTATTAAGTGCGAATGTATATCTGTACCCAAGATTCCAAAATCAATAGGTGATTCTAGAAAACCATTATTTCTTTTCTTAAATATATTAAATATCCCCATATTTTATTTTTTAGTGTTCTGCTCAAAATACTCCCAGAGTTTATCTTTGGGAATTGGAGCAGTAATATCAATTGTATTTTTTTTAACAGGATGAATAAAAGATAGATGCCGAGCATGTAAACTAATTGAAGCATCTTTATTATTTCGTTTTGAGCCGTATTTTAAATCTCCTTTAATAATACATCCTATATTTGATAATTGTGTTCTTATTTGATGATGACGACCCGTTTGCAATACAACCTCCAATAGGTGATAATTATCTGATGAGGCTATAAGTTTATAGTTTAATATTGCCTCTTTTGCGCCTTCTGTATTTTTTGTTACTACGTATGATTTATTATTCTTCGGGTTCTTTTTAATAAAGTTAATTAGTTCAGAAGCTTCTACTTTTGGAGCTTTCTCAACTATTGCCCAATATACTTTCATAATCTCATGCTTGGTAAGCATCTTGTTAAGCCTTGATAGTGCTTTGTCAGTTCGGGCCATTATCAAAGCTCCACTAGTAGGTCTATCCAAGCGGTGTACAACCCCTAAATACACATTGCCTGGCTTATCATACTTTTCTTTTAAATACGTTTTACCATATTCACTGAGAGGAGTATCGCCAGTCTTATCCCCCTGTACAATGTCACCAGCAGCTTTATTTACTATTAGTAAGTGATTATCTTCATAAAGTACTTTATCCTCGAATTTCATTTTATAATTACTTTATTAAGTGTTATAAATAATTCAAATAGTAAAAGAGTTATTTTTAATATTGCTCATGCTCATTTGGAAAGTCCTTAGACTTAACATCTTTAATATATGCTTGAACAGAACCCATTATTTCTTCTTTCAGATTATGATATCTACGAAGAAAGCGTGGTGAAAAATCTTGTGTTATTCCCAACATATCATGAAGTACAAGAACCTGACCATCAACTTCACCTCCAGCACCAATACCTATTACAGGAATCTTAACGCTTTTTGTAACAATACCAGCAAGTTCGGCAGGTATCTTCTCTAATAGTAAACCAAAACAACCAGCTTCTTCAAGTAGTTTTGCATCACTTTTCAATTGATTAGCTTCTTCATTATCAGTAGCTCTAACAACGTAGGTTCCAAACTTATGAATTGATTGTGGAGTAAGCCCCAAATGACCCATAACAGGAATTCCAGCAGAGATAATTCTTTTGACAGATTCTAGAATCTCAAAACCACCCTCCATTTTAACAGCATTTGCACCAGATTCTTTCATAATACGAATAGAACTTGAAAGTGCTTCTTTTGAGTTTCCTTGATAGGTGCCAAATGGTAAATCAACTATAACCAATGGTCGTGTAGCCGCCCTTACAACTGATGATGCATGATATATCATGTCATTAAGGGTAATAGGAAGTGTAGAGTCAAAACCAGCCATTACATTTGAAGCCGAATCTCCCACAAGGATAATATCTATCCCCGAATCATCAAGTATTTTAGCAAAACTAAAATCATAGGCTGTTAGCATAGCGATTTTTTCTCCTTTAAACTTCATCTCCTGAAGTACGTGAGTTGTTACTTTTGATTTATTAATATTGTTTGCTGTTGACATTATATTTTTATGTTAAAACAATTAATAAGCAAAAATAAATCATTTTACTCAGAATAATGACAAATAGTAAAAAATAAATATAATAAATATTAATTATTTATTTTTC
>JAOZSY010000398.1 GCA_029939445.1 Bacteroidales bacterium | reverse complement strand
CTTGAAATAGGGAATATTTCTCTTTTGCCTTCGGAAACATGGGGTTTTCCGAGAGATTACCCATTGTACGAATTATGTATAAGGCTTGTCTTTTATTTGTTTTCTAAAAAAATGGCTTTCACTCTTTTTCTTAAAAATACCTAGCCCGCAATCCCTTTGAATTTATAACACCTTTTTATTAATCTATATTTTCAAAGATTGGAACTTTGGCAAAATTAATATCTAACTGGGTTTTAATCTCTAATACTTTCATAAGTAACTTATGTTTTTCAGCCATTTCCTGATCCCAATCATCAACCTTAAAGAATACGTATATCAATATTTCAATTCCTAATTTATCCAAGTTGCTGATATATACCATATAAAAATCCTTGCGGATATTATCAGTAGCTTCAACTTTCTCTTTAATTTTTTCAATAAACTCTTCAATTTTATCTTGAGGTGTTGCATAATCCAAAAGAATTTTGCCACTATAGCGTCGGTAAATTCGCTTACCCATATTGTCAATATTATTGTCGGACAGATTGCTGTTGGGTACAGTAACTAGTGAATTATGGAAAGTGCGAACCCTGGTTGAGCGTAACCCAATTTTTTCCACTGTGCCGCTTACATCCTTAGTCTCAATCCAGTCACCAGCATTAAAACTGTCATCAGCAAAAATCATAAGTGAACCAAAAAAGTTCTTTATTGTATCCTGCGCACCCAAAGCAAGGGCAAAACCTCCAATTGATAGTCCTGCAAGAAAGTTTATTAGGTTATACTCCAAAGCATCAATAACAAACAGTAGTGATACTGTGAATATTAGCACCTTTGCCAATAGGCTAAGGAAAAATACAAGTCCAAACCTATTGTCGTAACTACCTTCATTAGTGAATATTACCACAAGCATATTTACAGAGTAAACTGCAATTAATGTAGAGATAAATATTTTGGAGATACTTAAAAATTGTAAAAATATATGCTGAATTTCAATGGGAAAAGCAAAAGAAGGACCATAGTTTCCTATAATATCAAATGCTATAAGAAAAATTATAGTGCTCACTAATTGGTATAAGTTTTTATACCACCGACGCCTAATAAATTTAAGGATTAATCGCTTAATAATGAGTTTGTTAACTAAATAGATAATGATTAGTATAATAAGGAAGTAAATAATCATTAGAATTTGCCATACTTGTAGCATGCCAATTGTTTGTATATCAGTGTATGTAGCTAATTCCTTAAATTTATCAGAAAAATGGAAAATAAATTCAGCATCTTCATCGTACATGTTTGCGTGGATACTTGATATCAAAGCTGCTGTGTTTCTTGAATATAACCAACTATCACCAATTTTTTCTAAATATAGCTCAGGAATTTTATTGTTAGGCCAATACCTATGTGTATTACTAGCAGAATCTAAGTAAAATGTATCTTTACTAAGTTTATTAAAATCAAAAATTTTTCTACTAGCCGCTAAATAGATTTGCTTTAATTTAATTGCTAAGTCTTGCCTTTGTACACTATCAATTTTGCTTAAATCAATACATTGTGAAGCTTTATTATTATCAAATAAGGAATCATCAGTGAATACTAAATGTGATAGTATAGTGTTATATGGAGTTGATAAATCAAGTTTATATTTTACACTATCAGTAATAGCTACAATTAATTCTTTTTTTAATTTATTAGAAGTTTTATTATCTGCTTTTGTATATCCTAATACGTATTTATTATAAAGTACAGGGATTTTGTTTACAGTTTCTTTTGAATAATACCATTTGCGATCTAAGCGAACAAGGTAAATGCTCTTTTCCTTTTTTGTAATAATGTATTTATTTCGTTCGATTATTCCTTTTCTTCTATCCGAAATATTATCAATATTAAGTTTTAGTTTTTTTAGGATAGCGTGCAATTTAACAACCCTTGAA
>JAOZSY010000397.1 GCA_029939445.1 Bacteroidales bacterium | reverse complement strand
TTCGCTTTTGTATATTGCAGGAAGTGTACCTACCAATTTCTCTAAAAACTCTCGAGCAGTTAAAGGTTTGCCATCCTCGTCAATATAGCGAGTTTCCACATCAATCACTTTTATCTCTCTACCATTGCTTAGCTTTACGATTAGTTTTTCGTAAGGAACTGGAGGGTCAACAATAATGGGAGGATTTTTAGGCTTTGGGTATTTTTTACTTCCTCCACCTTCAATTTCCTCAGGTTCACCATCCCATTCAGCATCGTAGAATAAATTTGTCGCTCCCACAAAATCAATAATAGTAAAATAGTCTTTGCCTTCAAATACTCGTGTTCCACGCCCAATAATTTGTTTAAACTCTACCATAGAATTAATGGTTGCAGTTAGCACAATATTTCGCACATTGCGAGCATCAACACCAGTTGTAAGCATTTTTGAAGAAGTAAGTATTACAGGAATATCACGATCATTATTCTGAAAAAGCTCCAAATAATCTCTACCGCCTTGCCCTTCGTCAGAAGTTACACGCACACAATATTCAGGGTCGGTTATTTTCTTAAATTTATTTATACTATCACGAATATCCAAAGCATGGTTTTGATTAACGCAAAACACAATTGTCTTGTCCATTTCATTGATATTGTTCAAAATGGATTTGGCTAATAAATCAGCTCTGTCCTTAACTACAATGCTTCTTTCGTAATCCTTTATTTCGTAACGATTTTTTTTAGCTTCACCTTGTACTATAGTGTCATCTTTTGTAAGTACTAATTCGTCAATATTAGTTTTTATTCTTTTTACTTTATAAGGAGTTAAAAATCCATCAGAAATACCTTCTTTCAATGAATATTCAAATATTGGCTCACCAAAATACTTATAAGTGTCTACATTATCATTGCGTTTAGGTGTAGCAGTCATGCCAATATGCACAGCATTGCCAAAATGGTCAAGAATATCACGCCACGAACCCTCTTCATTGGCACTACCTCTGTGGCACTCATCGATAATAACTAAATCAAAGAAATCTTTTGGGTATTTGGTATAATAACCTCCTATGTTCTCTCTATCGGCAATAGCTTGGTAAATTGCAAAAAAGATAAATGCATTGGTTGGCACTTTCCCATTTCTTTTGTGAACTTCTTCGCCATCAATTTTTATTAGATCTCTTTCGTAATGATTGAATGTGTTTATAGCTTGGTCTGCCAATACATTTCTATCTGCTAAAAATAATATCCTTGGTCTATGATTAGCGTCTTCAATATTCCATTTAGCTTGTAATAGCTTATGCACTATTTGAAAAGAAATAAAGGTTTTGCCAGTTCCTGTTGCTAAGGTAAGTAGTATTCTCTTTTTGCCTTCTGCAATGGCATCCATAGTTTTGTTTACTGATATTTCTTGGTAATACCTTGGTTGCATTGCGCCTTCGAGTAAGAATGGAATTGAATGTAGTTTTTGCTTTAACTCAAAGTTAGCTGCATTGTGCTTTTGGTATAGTTCTTCTGGGCTTGGGTATTTATCAATATATGCTCCTTTGCCCGTTCTCAAATTATACTCATAAATCTGCTTGCCGTTAGTTGAATAAATATTATCAATTTTTAGCTTATTGGCATAATCAATGGCTTGCTGTAGTCCTTTTGTAGGATGTTCACTTTCTCTTTTGGCTTCTATTATTGCCAAATTTATATTATTGAACTTCAAAAGATAGTCGAGAAACAATCTTTTGCCCCTAGTGTTACCAAATAACTTTCTGCCATCAGTGAAATAATACTCACGCACAATATGCTCATTTCTCCACCCACTATTTTTTAGCTGAGGGTCAATATAAATGGCTCTTGTATCTGATTCAGAGTGAGTATTTTTCATAAGCGGTAAATTTAATAAAAATATGATATAGTTTGTTGTTTTATTAGATAATGGATGTAA
>JAOZSY010000396.1 GCA_029939445.1 Bacteroidales bacterium | reverse complement strand
ATTGGAGGTATTTTCTCTGCAATGGAACCACTACCACTAGCACTTATGGTTGTTGAAGCATGGAAAAATTATCGAGAGAAGCGTGCTACAGGTGGAGAGGTAAATCAGTTTACAACCCCATTTATGTGGATTACTGGTTCGGTAGCACTTAACTTTATTGGTGCTGGTATATTTGGTATGGTAATTAATACACCAACCATTTCTTACTACTCTCATGGTACGTACTTGATTATGCCTCATGGACATACTGCCCTATTAGGTGCATTTGGTTATGTTTCTATAGCATTCCTTTATATGGCTTCAAGAGCTAATGCATTGGCAAATGGTTATATTTGGAACGATAAATTAAGTAAGATATCTTTCTGGTCTTTAACTATTGGAGTTCTGTTATTCTCTGTACCAACAATGATGATTGGTTTGGAGCAAACTAAAGCTGCATCAGAGTTAGGATATTATTATACAAGAACACGAGAAGCTTTAGATGCTATGGACGGCTGGATGTGGTTCCGTATCCTTCCTGACACCATGATGATTGGTGGTGCTGTTGGTGTCTTTATTGACTTATTCATGAAAACATTTATGGGTAAAAAAGCATAAATATTATCAAATAATAATACTAAGGAAGCTGCTAGAAAAAGATCTAGCAGCTTCCTTCTTTTTAAAGAAGTAATTAAAAAAAATACTACTTTAGCCCGCTAATAAAAAGTATATTAATATGAGTAAAACAACCACTTTTTTTGATGAAGAAATAGGAGCTGTTATATGGGAAATATCAGGGGTTGCCAACATGCATTACTTTAAAACTGTTAGCGAAATCACTCACCTTTTAAGAGAAAAACACAATTCTATAAAGCAGATTAATAGCATAAAAAACATGAGTAGTCTTTCTGATGAAATCCAAGTTTTTATTAAGAATGAATTTTTTGAAATGGCAAAAAAAAGTGGACTAAAATACTTTGCTTTTGTTATACCAGAATGTGATAAGGGACAATTAAGTATGAATATTGCTAATAATGGTGCTGCTCAAAAATGGGATATGGAAATAGAATACTTTTCTAATAAACAAGAGGCTGTTGCTTGGCTAAATTCCAAATAATATTTTTATCATTTGCATTTACTAATTGAATTTAAAATTAATAGACTCAAATAAATACAAAAATTAGAGAAATAATAAGACTAAAATGCTACCTGAAATCGCATTTGATAAATATTAGCAGTTCCATTGCCATAGGCAGGGTTCATTGAATGTATATAATTCAATGCAATCTTAACTGCTGGATTTAGATACCAATTTACACCTGTGGCTATATTATTCATTTCGCCACCATAAATATATCTATCTTCATCACCATCAACATGAGAGTATCTGGCTGCTAATTCAATTGCTCCCCACCCCTCTTTACCATAATTTTTCTTAGGCGTTACATTTCCAAAATACGTTTTCTTTTTCGAATATAACCTATGATCATCAGTCAAGAAAAAACTAAATGTTCCATAATACGATCCCAAGTGTGTTTTTTCATTATATGAAGCACTGTTATTGGATTTGAAATCCATATAATGATATTCTGCTTGGAAAGAAAACCTATTTCTAATATATGATAATTCTAAATTTGCTAGGTAGCTAAACTTAACAGTTGGGACTCTAAAAAAAGAATATTTAGGAGCTAAATGTGATTCTGGTCTGTTTTTTATTTCAAACTCAGTATTATTATGATAACCATGTGCAAATGAAGCTCCAATATGAAGCAATGAATAATTATCATCTTCTGTATTATATATTGGAAGCCCTACTACCCTGGCAGCAAGCAAATAGCCATCGCCATTATAATGATTTTTATCTTGATTAGGATAAAAAAATCCCGCTTGCCACGAGAGCCTATTATTAAGATGACTACGGTATATCATAGCTCCAAG
>JAOZSY010000395.1 GCA_029939445.1 Bacteroidales bacterium | reverse complement strand
TTTTTGTATCTCGTTCCTCGACACAAAAAAACACTCAGCCTGACGGTAAAAAAATTGACACCTTTTAATAGCCTTGTTCCTCGACACAAAAAAACACTCAGCCTGACGGTAAAAAAAAGTTACATCTTTCAATAGCTTCATTCATCACCACACAAAAAACACGTAATACTGAGTATTTCTAATAAATGTATCGATATAAAACGTCTTCCTGAGTGTTTTGCAGAAAAATACGTAAGTATTTTACCAAAAATGTACCGAAGGAGAGTTTTATAACCAAAGGTTCTCTGGATATTTCCCTGCTTTAATCAATGCGCGAATGCTTTCAACAACCACCGGTCTGTCTTCTTGATATGTAACGCCAAACCATGCTGCATCAGATTCCAATACTTTAGTTTTTCCTTTGCCTTCTATAATTAGCTCGTTTACTACAGTTGGAATAAAAAATTCTGCCTTTAGCTCATTTTTATTTGCTTCCACAAATTTTGCAAATCTATGCTCTAGCTCGTCAAAGTATTTTGGAGTAAACCCCCAGAAATTCATTGATACTAATGTGCTCCCATCAAGAAGCTCTTCTTTGCCTTCTTCACTTTCGAAATAAATTCCATCAGTTTTTTTCTCAATATGTGTACGTTCTACTACGTCAACAAGATAATTATTATTGTCAGAAGTGCATTGCCCGCGCGATACGTAACCATGGTCCGATAGAGTATTCTTAAGATTATAACCAACCATGCAATTGTCAAGCGAATTATTATCTAATTCCGAAAAATGATTCGCGATAGTGATATATGCATCTCTACCATAAAAATCATCGGCATTAATTACTGCAAAATTCTCATTAATAACGTCAGCAGCCACAAGTACTGCATGACCTGTTCCCAATGGTTTTACTCTTTCAGGATTTAAGCTTATTCCCTCAGGTATTTTGTCTAATTCCTGAAAAGCATATTCTACCTCAATTTTTCCATCAAGTTTGTTGCCAATAAATTCTATAAAATCTTTCTCAATGCTTTTGCGAATTACAAAAACAACTTTCCCAAATCCCGCTTGTATTGCATCATAAATACTATAATCTATAATTGCTTCTCCATTAGGGCCTACGGTGTCGAGTTGTTTAAGTCCGCCATAACGACTTCCAATGCCTGCTGCTAATATTAATAATGTTGGTTTGCTCATTTTATGTTTGTTTAGTTTTTTTTCTGAAATGCGAATGTAAGCAAAAAGCACACATTCTAAATTGTCTAATATTTTATAAAATTAGAAGATTACATCCTCTAATGTCTGAATTATCGAAGCGCCCTAATATCTCAAATTTGCCATCGGAATATACTTTTCCTAAATCTTGAGTTGCTATAAATGAGCAGCTATGAATATTGTATAAGTCAATAATATTTAGTCCTCCCGACTTGCCAATTTCTTGAATACTTAATGGGTCGTTTGTATCTCTAATAATTACCTTCATTTGAGATGGGCATTCAAAAACACCATTGCCATTGGAATATGCTTGCGAAAGTAATTCCGTCATACCATATTCAGAATGAATAACTTTTGTGCCAAAAGATTTATTATATATTGAATGTAATTCGGAACGTAGTAATTCTTTTCTTTTACCTTTCATGCCACCAGTTTCCATAATTATCAGTTCCGGAAAATCGATAGTATATTTCTCAGCAAACTCCAAAAGTGCAAAACTTACTCCCAATAGAATAGTTTTACGATTTAGTGATTTTAGAAATTCTAATTGTTCGTATAACTCTTGATAATTATACAGATAAAAGCCACTTTCGTTGTATTTAGATTTCTGAATTAAATCCTCAGTCATCATTATCAAGGATGATCCTTCTCGCTCAAGGTAAGATGGCAGAAGTGCCAAGAAAGTATAATCTTCAATAGCTCCATAGAATTGTTCAAAAGATTTTA
>JAOZSY010000154.1 GCA_029939445.1 Bacteroidales bacterium | reverse complement strand
TCAGTATTTGGCACATAACCAATGAAAATAAATACGCCTTCTATCTTCATATTCTCCTTATCTCCTGTTTTTATATTTTCTAATACCACATGATTAAGCCCTTGCTCACCAACAAACTCAGTAATTTTAGTATTCATTATATAATCAATCTTAGGGTTCTCTTCCATCTCCTTTATTGCAGACTCAAAAGCTTGCCAATCGTCAAGCATATGTACAATAGTAACCTTACTTGCATAAGTAGTTAAAGAAACAGCCTCTTCGAGAGCTGAATTTCCACCACCTACAACTATAATCTCTCTATCCTGAAAGAAATCACCATCGCAGGTTGCACAATATGAAATTCCACGACCAGCAAAATCATTTTCACCCTTTGCCCCTATCTCACGACTACGACCACCTGTAGATAATATTACAGATCTGGCCTCAAAAGTATCACCGTTTGTTAACACTACTTTCTTAGAATCTCCTATTAGCTCATAACTTTCGATACGAACATTTGTTTTGATCTCACAACCATGTTTTTTTGCTTGGTTTTGCATATTTGTAGCTAGCATAAAACCGCTAATACTCTCGTAACCCGGATAATTCGCAATCTCATGAGTCAATACCATCTGACCACCTGCAATTCCTGTATCAAGTATTAAAACTTTCATCTTTGCTCTCGAAAGATAAATTCCTGCAGTTAATCCTGCTGGGCCTCCGCCTATTATTATAGTATCGTATTTCATAATTTTATTTTTTTAAATGGCCATATGAGCTACATAACAATTTTCAATCATTCCCCTGTGGGTCAAATTAAGAAAATTTTTTTATGTTCGTCTCAAATATTTTTAAAATTTAATTTCATTCTACTTTTGCAAATATAGAGCCAATAAAACTTATCTGTCAAAGTGGCAATACTCCTAATCTCTTTCTGGGAAATGCGCATTAATAAGCATCCAATACGCATAAAAATGATGATGAACAAATATGCCATAATCAGATTTCTCTACATAGTTCTTTACATAACTATCAGTAGGTCTAAGTACAATAGCATTACCGCAAGTACTATAGTTAAAACCATCTTCAAAAATTGGCTTTTTGGCATTAGGCAGCTCTTTTATCACTCCCTCAAAAGCCTTATCTCCTAATAATTCGGTATAAGTCTCTTGCAAATCACCACCCTTATTCTCAATCTTCTTAATAGTTCTCTTTATATAATAACGAGCATACCAAGGTTCATTTTTTACTAATTTATTAATGTTAGAAATTGGATTTGTTGGATTCAAATCCGACACCTGTTGAACTGCAAAAGGTAGTTCTGGAACCCAATCATCATAATTAACAATACGGAATGCCCAGCCTCCTTGATTTATCTCCTCAAAATCGTAAGCATAGTATAAATTACCAGGTTTTGGAGGAGCGCTTGCATAAGTTTTTATTTGTATTTTATTACCTAATGCATCATCAACATACTCGATATACGACCTTAACAATAATGATAGTGCACCACCCTGACTATGTCCAACAAAAATAAAACTTCTAACACCTTTATCATATTCACTATGCATAAGTGCATTAATATCGTCGGCTATAAATGATAAGCCAAGTAACCAGCCTGCATGAACAGACGCTCTATTATCTTTTGCCAATTTATACTTAAATACTACAGAATCTGAAGTAACAATTTCTCCAATAGCAGGAATCATTGAAGCATAAAAATTCTCCATCCAACTTACTTTCGTTGGAGTTGTTCCTCTTATACTAATCACACCAATATTATCGCTTGTTTTCCAGTAATCCCATCTATTATCTAAACCAACTTCTTCGCTTCTAAAAATTAGACTTGCAGTAGGCTTTGGCAATGTATGCTCACCCAATAAAGTGTCAAAATGTTGACTATTAATTTCCAACATTTCTTTATATTCTATAGGATTAAAACCGGGCCTTACTTGGGCAACTAATATTTCAGTAAAAACAAATACAAATAATCCAAGAAGTGCTATTATCTTCATAATTTATAAATTTTAAATATATATTCAACTTGCAAAAACAAAATTACTACTTTTGTCCTATTAATTAGTAAATAATTACAACAATGATAAGACATATTGTATTCCTAAAAAAGGCAGGAGAAAATCCAAACACAATAAGTGATATTTCTTTGGAGTTAGCAAGAAGACTTAGAGCATTAAAGAGTAAAATTGAGGAAATTCAAACTATGGAAGTTGGTGTAAACATTAGCACAAGCAATACGGCTTATCATATTTCTCTTGTTACAACTTTCAACAACGAAGATGACCTGAATACGTATCGTTTTCATACAGAGCACCTACTAGTTATAGACTATATAAAGAATAATAATTTTGAATCAGCAGTAGTAGATTACAATTTATAAATACAATAATACCATATTTTTATGCACGAATTATTCACATTTGCATTATTTGTATTCACAAGTTTTTTGGCAATAATTAACCCCGTGGGCATTGCACCTCTTTTTGTGGCATTAACAAATGATTTATCGCCAAAATTAAAAGTAAAAACGGCAATTAAAGCCTCTATTACGGCATATTTTATACTATTAATATTTGCTTTTGCAGGCCAAATGCTTTTTGGTTTCTTTAATATATCGGCAGCAGGATTTAGAATGGCAGGAGGAGTTATATTTTTAATAATGGGCTATGAGATGCTGAATGCTCGCCTTAGTAAAATAAAGTACAATCCCGAGGAAGACGAGGATATTACCGAAGCTGAAGCTACAGATGTAGCAATTACACCTCTAGGAATACCGATGCTTGCTGGCCCAGGCGCCATTACCAATGCGATTGTACTTATGGACGATGCCCAAAATTTTGAAAGTAAATTAGTTTTTCCACTTGCTCTTTTAGCAGCAATTCTTGTGGTATTTTTTGCATTAGTAAGTAGCAGTAAACTTATGAGATATTTTGGAGAAGTAGGAAATAAAGTTATGCTCAAGATAATGGGATTAATAACAATGGTAATGGGATTTGAGTTCTTCTTTGCAGGATTGAAACCCTATGTTAGAGACATATTAATGATTACACCAAATTAAATTAGTATATTAATACTTAAATTAACTACATTTGCTCAAATTATTAAAAATTAAAGATACAAGCATGAAAAAAACATTATTACTACTAAGCTTCGTTGCATTTATATTTACAGCAAAAGCACAGATAGAATTTACAGCAATGGGGGGTTACTTTATGGGGGGCAATGTAGATTTCTGGGAAGGAAGATTTGAAATGTCTGATGAGGCTGTTTATAATATTACAGCTAGTATACCTACAATAAAAGGAAACAATATTGAAGTTTCTTATTCATTCTCTGGTGGAACTGGAACATTTATCCCATACCAAAATTCAGGCATAGGCTTTACTCGTACCGAAGCACCATTAAACACCCATTATGCTTTAATAGGTAGTTACCAGCAATTTGAAACAGGAACTCCCATAACTCCATTTATTGGATTAAGTATTGGAGCTTCAATATTTGATTATCAATATAAAAACACTGCTAACGTATGGCGCTTTGCAGGTAGCTTGGGCGGTGGATTTAAAATTTATATTAATGAAAAAATCGGCATCCGTTTACAGGGCAGACTATTAATGCCTATGTATTTTGCAGGAATCGGCTTTTATGCTGGTGGATCTGGTGGTGGTTTAAGTATGAATACTGGCACAGTCGCATTTCAAGGTGATTTTAGTGGTGGTCTTATCTTTAGATTAAAATAATATTAGAACCATTTCTTGGAAAAGCAGCATTAATCTTTGGATAAATGCTGCTTTTTTTATGTACTTACAATAACCATTGATACAGTTTATAATACACGTTTATTAAAAACAAGGATACTACTAGGTTTGTTCTAGATATTCAGGATAAGCTGTGGATTTAATAATACTCAATTTATTAATGATATTAAAAAATGAAATTAGTCCCTTTAGCCATTAGGAATATTGACTGCTAATTACCTCAGTACATGACAAAAAAATATGAATAACTAATCTACTAGTTTTTATGTTTGGGCTAATTACAGATTACTAAATACCACTTACTGTTTACTAATAAAATTAGGATTCAAATATATTAACTACACTATTTTTAAAACCCGTACAAAATCCTGTAGAATTAATACAATAAATTGGTTTGCATAGAACTAGACATCAAATATGCCAAAATCATACTCTAAATACAAATAATACAAATAATAATAAGAGCTAAGTAGCTATAAATCTGTTAACAATACATAACAATCATATTATCTTATTAAGCAATAAAACAACTACCTTCGCGGCCTTAAATTCAAGACTATGGAAAATATCAGAAATATTGCAATAATTGCACACGTTGACCACGGCAAAACAACGTTGGTTGACAAGCTATTGCACCAAGTAAATATGTTTCGCGACAATCAAGAAGTAGGAGACTTAATACTCGACAGCAATGATTTGGAACGTGAAAGGGGAATTACAATTTTATCTAAGAACGTATCTGTACACTATAAAGATGTAAAGATTAACATTATTGACACTCCTGGTCACTCCGATTTTGGTGGTGAAGTAGAACGAGTTCTTAATATGGCTGATGGAGTTTTATTGATTGTAGATGCTTTTGAAGGCCCTATGCCTCAAACTCGATTTGTATTAGAAAAAGCAATTAGCCTTGGTCTTAAGCCAATGGTTGTTGTAAATAAAGTTGATAAACCTAACTGTACTCCTGACGAAGCTCAAGAGGCTGTTTTTGATTTAATGTTTAACCTTGAGGCTACAGAAGATCAGCTTGATTTTCAAACAGTATATGGTTCTGCAAAAAATGGTTGGATGAGTGCTGATTGGAATGAGCCAACTACAGATGTTACATATTTGCTAGATCAAATTATAGAGCATATCCCTGCTCCTATAGTGCAAGAAGGCACCCTTCAGATGCGTATTACTAGTCTTGATTATAGCAGTTATACTGGTAGAATTGCCATTGGTAAAATTACTCGTGGTAACTTAAAATCAGGGCAAAAGATCTCTTTAGTAAATAAAAAAGGCGAAATTTTTAAATCTGTAATAAAAGAAGCCTATACTTTTGAAGGACTGGGAAAACGAAAGACTAAAGAAGTAATACAATGTGGTGAAATATGTGCCATATTTGGATTAGAACAATTTGATATTGGAGATACCGTTGCTGATTTTGAAAATCCAGAAGGATTATCTCCTATTACTGTAGATGAGCCTACAATGAGTATGCTTTTCACTATTAACAACTCTCCTTTCTTTGGTCAAGATGGAAAAATGGTTACCTCTCGTCAGATAAGAGATAGATTATATGCCGAAACAGAGAAAAACCTAGCTCTTAAAGTTGAAGATACTGATGCTGCCGAATCGTTTATTGTTTATGGTCGTGGTATTCTACACTTATCTATTCTTATAGAAACTATGCGTAGAGAAGGTTATGAGCTTCAACTTGGACAACCACAGGTAATTATTAAAGATATTAATGGCGTAAAGAGTGAACCTATTGAAGCTTTAACAGTGCAAGTTCCTGAGGCTTTTTCTGGAAAAGTTATTGAATTAGTGACAGCTAGAAAAGGTGATATTGCAAATATTGAAGTAAAAGGAGACCGAAGTTATTTAGAATTTCATATCCCATCAAGAGGAATTATTGGTTTAAGAAATCAAATGCTAACAGCTACTGAAGGGGAAGCAATTATTGCTCACCGTCTTAAAGGTTACGAACCATGGAAAGGTGAAATTGGACTACGTAGAAATGGTGCTCTTATAGCCTTAGAAACTGGGGTTGCTATTCCTTTCTCAATAGATAAATTGCAGGATAGAGGCAAGTTCTTTGTTCATCCTGGTGAAGATATTTACGAAGGAATGGTTATTGGCGAGCATATACGTCAAGGCGACTTAGTTATTAATCTTGTAAAAACTAAGAAACTTAGTAATATGCGTTCTTCGGGTAATGATGATAAAGTTAGAATAACTCCTGCCATTAAATTCTCTCTTGAGGAAGCTATGGAGTATATTAGAAATAACGAATACCTTGAAGTTACACCTAATAATCTTCGACTAAGAAAAATACTTCTTAAGGAAAATGATAGAAAAAGATTGCGAAATTCTGAAATATAAATCCCAGAATAAATCTTATAATAATAAACACCCCTTTTATTTTGATAATTGGGGTGTTTCTTTTTTTAAAAAATCAACACTTTTTTCTAAATCAAAATATATAAAACTATCATGATAAAAATAATTGTCACTAATCAGTCTATCTATATTACTGATAATATAAGATCTAGGATAATTGTTTTGTCATAATTTTTGCAGATACTTCGATATAATTTTGCTTTTATAA
>JAOZSY010000394.1 GCA_029939445.1 Bacteroidales bacterium | reverse complement strand
TGCGCTACGCTTAAAGCTTCTATTTATCATCGAATTCTATAGCTATCGAGACTGAAGACTGATTACTGATTACTGTTTTTTTAGACGCTGATTATTATGATTGCTTTTGAGCTTCGCTTAAAGCTCTTTATTTATCATCAAATCCAACAGCTATCGAGACTGATTACTGATTACCGATTACCGATTACCGATTACTGTTTTTTTAGACGCTGATTATTACCAGCCTACCATCCCTATCGGGAGGAAATCCGACAGGTAGGTGATAGTTATGATTGCTTTGCGCTGCGCTTAAAGCTTAGTATTATCCACGCCTGCCTACCATCCCTACGGGAGGAAAACTGTTCGAGTAATTAGATTAATTCGATGATGATTTTTTTGTTTTAGGTGCTGATTATTACCCACTTACCGTAGGCAGATGATAGTTATGATTATTAGAGCATGAAACTTATAAGCTCTTTCACTAAATTACTCCAACAGCCAACGCCATATAAAAATGAGCTTTACATTTTCTGGCAACATTTCTTGTAAAATTTCAGTATCATAAACAATTAATTGTCCTTGTGATAAATCAAACTCATCCATAGCCTCCAATAATCCATTTAGTTCTCTTTCAAGATTACCATGATGTAATGAATAGCAAACCTGAATAGCCTCTTTTATTTCAACGCCTTGCTTGATTACAAAATCACACTCATTTTTTTGTGAGAAATAAAAAACTTCATCATTCTTTCGTAGCAATTGCATAAACACAATGTTTTCAAGAATTCTTCCTTTATTCTCTGAGAAACTAAAACCAATTCTATTGGCCAAGCCATGATCAACAGTATATACTTTTCTGGGATTTAGGATTTGTTTTTTTACTGAAAAATCGAACTTACGTATATAATAGAATAGGTACGACTGTGCATAATAATGTAGGTAGTCGTTAATACTAGCTGTACTTTTGATTCCTGTAATTTTCTTCAATGTTGATATAGAAAACAGCTTTGCTACATTAGCAGCAAAATATATTCCTATATGTTTAATCTCTTCAGTACGACTTATTCGATACCTAGCAATAATATCGCGATAAAGTATATCTTTGAAATAAGCACCTAAAAGTTCAGTATCATCTTCCTTAACGACCAAAGGAAATCCGCCAATTTTCATAAAAATATCGAAGTTCTTTATTACCAACGCCTTGGCTTTTGAATCAAGTTTCTTAATTATAATTTGGCTTCCTTTATAACGAAGATACTCCTCAAAAGAAAAAGGAAATAATTCTATGGTTTTATTTCGTCCAGTAAGAGTAGTCGATATTTCAGAACTTAACAGACTTGCATTGGAGCCAGTAACAAATATTTTAGAACCTTTTTCGTATAGGCGGTTCACAAACCGTTCCCAACCTTTTATGTTTTGCACCTCATCGAAGAAAAAAACTGGTTCATTATCATATATCTGTCGATGAATTGAATATACATCTTCAAATACTGATATATCTTGAGGTATTCGTTCGTCATCAAGATTCAGATAACAATAATCCTGCTCCTGCAAATTCAATTTCTTACTTATCAAATATAGCAGTGAAGATTTTCCACTTCGGCGCACCCCTGTAATAACAACAATTTGAGAAGTCTGGAGATATTTTTTTAAATCTATATCCCTATCTATTAGCCCCTTTTTCTTTGCAAAGGCAAGTTTCTGATCAAGATAAATCTCTTTTAATTGTTCTGTTATCATATTTCTTTTGTTGTGAACGAAAGGTTATCGTCATTACCTTTTGTTATCAACGAATAATTTTGTTACTTTGATGACGATTCTTTGCTTTGCGCTGCGCTTAAAGCTTTTATTTGTCAGCTAATTGTAATTCTCGCTACGCTCTAATTTTGGTTTAACATCGAATTGCACTAATTAATCGAAATTCTTTTTTCGTGTAATTCGTTTA
>JAOZSY010000153.1 GCA_029939445.1 Bacteroidales bacterium | reverse complement strand
ATATAATTACAACTCACGATGATATTTATAAAACAGAACTAAATCTTGATGGATTTAAATCATTAGATGCAAAAGAAGTTCAAAATTATATTTCAGCATTAAAAAAAGGTTTTCGTTTAATTTCAAAAAATCAGATATTAAGAAATAACGATATAATTGAAATACAATCTGAATTAGAAAAAAACAAAGCAGGATTTAGAAAAGTTCCAGGAACAGCACTTAAAAATGCAACAACTGGTGAAGTAGTTTATACCCCACCACAGGATTTTGAAACTATTTCTGATTTAATGAGTAATTTGGAGATATTTATTAACGATGAAAGTTTATCTGATTGTGATACTTTGACAAAAATGGCAATAATTCATTATCAATTTGAAAGTATTCATCCATTTTATGATGGAAATGGAAGAACTGGGAGAATAATAAATGTATTATATCTTGTAATGAAAGATTTATTAGATTTGCCAATATTGTATTTAAGTCGATATATAATTGAAAATAAAGGTTTGTATTATAAATTATTACAAGAAGTAAGAAACGTAAATAAGTGGGAGGATTGGATTATCTATATGCTTGAAGCAATAGAACAAACCTCAAAAGAAACAATAGTTTTGATTGGAAAAATAAAGGATTTAATATTTGAATATAAGTATCTATTGCGCGATAATTATAAATTTTATAGTCAAGACTTATTAAATAATTTGTTTAAACATCCTTATACGAAGATTGAATTTATTGAGAAAGATTTAGGTGTTTCACGAATTACGGCTTCAAAATATCTAAATAAATTAGCAAACGATGGACTTTTAAGAAAAGAAAAGTTAGGGACAGGAAATTATTATATAAACGAGCGATTGATGAAAATATTAACTCTAAAAGAATAATTGCTAAAAGATTGAATAAATTATAAATTGAAAAAGAATTAATTTATTTAAACCTTTGGCTTGCAGTATAATACATCCCGAATAGTTGTCGAGAGCAAAGCCAAACCATTAATAATTTAATAGTTGACTAGAAAAAACTAAGCACTGACTTAAGAAATTTATGCAATATGTTTTTCGGCATGATATGACGATCTAACCAAAGGGCCACTTTCTACAAATAGGAAGCCTTTTTCTAAGCCATATTCTTCGTAATACTTAAATTTATCGGGGTGGATAAAATCCAGAATTGGTAAATGCTTAGGTGTAGGCTGCAAATATTGCCCAATGGTCATTACCTGACAGCCCACAGCGCGCAGGTCGTTCATGGTTTCGATTACTTCCTGCTCTTGCTCTCCAATGCCTAGCATAATACCAGATTTACTACGAGCCTTTGAGTCAGAAATATATTTAATCACTGCAAGGCTGGTTTCGTATTTAGCTTTTGTACGAGTTTGAGGAGTTAGCCTACGCACAGTTTCCATATTATGAGAAACCACCTCTGCCCCTGCGTCAATCACCATTTGTATAAGCTCTGTTCTGCCATCAAAATCAGGAATTAGAGCCTCTATAGTTACATTATGATTCTTAGCTTTTATCGCCTTAATGGTTTCTGCCCAAACGCCTGCACCACCATCTTCAAGATCATCTCTATCAACCGAGGTTAGCACACAATGCTTAATCTTCATTTTTGCCACAGAATCGGCAAGTCGCTGCGGCTCTTTTAAATCTACAGCAAGAGGTTTACCAGTTTTAGTATTACAAAAACCACAAGCTCTTGTACAAATATCGCCAAGTATCATAAATGTAGCAGTACCAGCATTCCAACATTCGCCCATATTTGGGCATTTGCCGCTTGTACAAATAGTATGAAGTTTATTTTTGGCAACAATATCCTTTACATTAATATATGTCTTGCCCGAAGGCATAGGACTCTTCATCCATTTGGGCTTACGCTGTAACTTATGTTTTTCCATTTGTGCTGTTTTTAAACTTCTGGTCTTATTCTTATAAAAGCTCTAAATCAAAAATATTTATTAGCTCTTTTAATAAAAGCGTTTTAACTTCTTCAACATCAATCTTTCTCCCCAATTCTTTCTCTAAGGATGTTGCGCCTTTATCGGTAAAACCACAGGGATTTATATACCCAAAATAATCTAAATCGGTATTTACATTAAAAGCAAAACCATGCATACTTACATAGTGAGATGTTCGAACTCCTATTGCAGAAATTTTTCTTGCCTTTCCCACAATTTTTGGGTCTATCCAAACGCCAGCAGCACCATCTAATAATTCACCTTTAATTCCATAATGCTTTAATGTACGGATAATCGCCTCTTCCAAGCTTTCAATATATCTTCTTACTCCCATACCCAAGGCCTCAATATCAAGAATTGGATATCCAACAATTTGCCCAGGACCATGATAAGTGATATCGCCACCACGATTGGTTTTAACAAAGCAAGCATTTTTAGCCAAAAGCTCAATGCCACTTAGGAGCAAATTTTGCTCTTCGCCACTATTGCCAAGGGTATATACATGAGGGTGCTCACAAAAAAGAATATTATATTTTGCATCTTCATTTCCGCTGGCATTAGCTTGGTTTTCAAGCTTTTTCTTAATGGTTTTATTGAATATCACCTCTTGATAATCCCAAGCTTCTTGATAATCAATTATTCCCAAATCCTTATATTCTACTCTTACCAACATATTAAATATTTAACAATATGAACGGCAAAGATAATTGTATTCCCCAATAAAAATGAAATTGAATAATGATTTTTTACCAACTTGATAACGAATAATTACCAACGGACCTAAAGACGATTTTAAAAACCATTAAGCCCCTAAAAATCGAAAATGAATAGCGGTCAAAATGATTAGAAAACTTGAATAATATATTACATTTATTGACAAAAGGTATTGATATTAATAATATCACAAGTTTTGAGCAAATATTAAAGCAAAAAACACTATTTTTGACCTATTGAAATAATATCACATAAATTATATGAATAAAGTTCTAATCATAGTTATACTTACTGCAATTATTGCTTTTACATACTCTTGCAAAAAAGAGACTGAAGAGCCTATGGATTTGGGCCTTGATTATTTTCCCACCGAAAAAGGCTTTTACCAAGTTTATAAGGTTGATTCAATAGTATATGATGATTACTTTAATAAAATAGACACTTTTCATTTTTATGTAAAAATGGTAATTCAGGATAAATTTACTGACAACGCAAATAATGATGCTTATCGTTGGCGCAAATATTCGAAAACGGATAGTACATCTTGGGAGTTTTGTGATAATTATACCGTTACAAAAACTAAGCAAAGTTTAGAAACTACTATACAGAATAAAAGACTAATAAACCTTATATTTCCTGTTGTGGCAGGCAAAACTTGGGATCTTAATGCTATGAATACTGAGAAAGAAGTAAGCTCTATTTATACGGATGTCGATTTTTCTGAAAGTCTTTTGGGAAATACTTATGATAATTGTGCAAAAGCAAACTATCAGGAAGAGGTTAACTTAATTCAAGAATTTATTAAGCACGAAACCTTTTCTAAAAACATTGGAATGATTCACCGACGCAGCATTCATAAAGAAATAAAGAATAATAAAACTAGAGGTTATGATGTTGAGTATATTATTTCCGAATATGGTAAAGAATAATCCTAAGTCTAAATTAATGGTTAAAAATATACTTATCCCCTTCTTTCTACTCTTCCTTTTATCAACAAATACTGAAGTAATTGCCCAAGATTTTCCAGCCTGGTATTTAGTGAGTTTTACCGATAAGGATAATTCTCCTTACGACCTTGGCAATCCTTCAGAGTTTATTTCACAAAAAGCTATAACTCGCCGTAGTGCACAAAGCATTGAATTTGACAGTACCGACCTACCAGTAAATCCAAATTATATTGATAGTTTAGAGCAACTAAATTTATTGGTTTATTATACATCAAAATGGCTAAATTCTGCATTAGTAAAAGTTGATACAATAACACAGATTTCTGCCCTAAATTCAATTAGTATAATAGATTCCATTGCATATATGGCGCCTTTTATTGAGGGGAAATTCCAAATACAGAATAAGAGAGAATCATCGCCAAGCAAAGCTAATACTTCGCCTGAGGAAATAAAATTATCGAATTTTAATGCCACAAAAAATAGGATAGATATGATTGAGCTTGGTCCTCTTTTAGATAATAATTATAATGGCAAAGGAATTCATATTGCAGTACTAGACAATGGTTTTATAAATGTGAATAAAATGGCAGCTTTCTCTCATCTTTTTGATAGAAAAGCCATAATAATGACAAGGAATTTTACAAATAATGGTTATCATATATATAACTCTGGAAGCCATGGCACAGCCGTATTATCAACTATGGCGGGCTTTGTATATGGCGAATTTGTAGGAAGTGCTATAGGAGCAAATTATTATTTATTCAAAACAGAAGATAATCGATACGAATACCCAATTGAAGAGGCAAATTGGCTTTTTGCTGCGGAGCTTGCTGATTCGGCAGGAGTTGACATTATAACCTCCTCCTTAGTCTATTCTACCTTCGACGACCCTAGTCTTGACTATACTTTGGAGCAGCTTGATGGCAAAACATCCTTAGTTTCTAAAGCCGCTAGCTTGGCAATAAAAAAAGGAATTATTGTATTTAATTCTGCAGGAAATATGGGTGGTGGAGCATGGCAAAAGATAGCTTTCCCAGCTGATGTGGATGGCCTTTATAGTATTGGCGCAGTTGATAAAGATAAAAAATTAGCAAGCTTTAGCTCCACTGGATATAGTGCCGATGGGCGAATAAAACCAGACTTTGTTGCAGAAGGTGAAGGAACTCCTATAATAGGCCCTAACGAAATGATTGTAAAAGCAAATGGCACATCATTTTCGAATCCTTTTATGGCAGGTGCTATGGCTACATTTTTACAGGCAAATCCCCAAATAAAACATTCCGATATTTATAGCTCAATTGTTGAATCATCAAGTAATTATTATTCTCCAGACTCGTTAATTGGATACGGTATTCCTAATTTTTATTTAGCAAGTGTACTATTAAAAAACAAAACTACAATAAACGAAAACAGCAAGGATTTATTTACGATACTACCAAATCCTTTTCAAGATAAACTTCACATTCTATATACGAGTATCGATAGCCAACTTATTGATATTTATATCTATGATACTAAAGGAACTGTACTTTATCAGGATATAAACATATCATGCAATAAGGGAAATAATTTAATAGAAATAAAATCTATTAATAAAATGAGTGCCGGAACTTATATTCTACAAATACGTAATAGTGAAGGAGTAATAAGCAAGAAAATTATTAAAGAAAGGTAATTTCTTATTTATTTACAGGCAAGAATATGCTTACACAATAGAATCTCAGTACATGACAAATTAACATCATTGATTTAATTCTACTTTAAATTACTAATATAACACTCTATAAAACATTATTTTAAACAATCTTACTTTCATTTTGTCTTGATACTTCGGTAAACTCAGCATAAACTCCAAACGAAACAAAAAGTATTAGCATTCTATTTGCTTCATTCGGCAAAAGATAAGTTTCTTATCTTCTGCTCTCATTACAGCAAATAAACAAGAGCGAAAAAACTCCCACCCACGAATTTCAAAATAATTTATTTTCTAAAAAAGTAAGTGAATGAATGACCGTAGTTTATTTGTAATTTGGATATTTTTTTTAAATAATAACTCTTTAGCAAAAACATTCCTGTGTCATTAATTGCAGACGTAAACGCCTTTATTGAAAATAATAATATTTTGAAATTCCTAATCCTCGCATGCCCCGTTTTCGCTCATTCCCTCCCATTTCTGGAGTGTTTTTATAATTAACTCCAATGGGTCTAAGGCATGTTGTTTTTATATTTGTCTTCCAATTTTGTGTTTTGTAAATGGACTAATAAAAAAATGTCATGTATTTAGCAATAGAATTAAATTGCAAACACTTTAAATATAAAAATCCTAATCTCAATTACTCCTTCTTAGAGGCAATACTTGCATTATAATTATTAATAGCAACAAAGTAATCTGGATCTTCAAGCACATTCACAACACATATTTTTTCTGCCTTTTTAATAAGTGCGGTACAATCTTTACTAAGGTGACTTAGATGAATTGTTTTATTAGCCATTTGGTATTTCTGGCTTATCTTATTAATAGCTTCAATAGCCGATTGATCCATTATATGCGATTCGCTAAAGTCTATAATTACCTCTTTAGGGTCATTTTTAACATCAAACTTCTCAAGAAATAATTTTGTTGAGGCAAAAAATAAAGGTCCATATATTTCGTAATGCTTAATACCATCCTCATCAATATGCTTACGAGCTCTAATACGTAGAGCATTTTGCCAAGCAAATACCAAGGCCGAAACTATGA
>JAOZSY010000393.1 GCA_029939445.1 Bacteroidales bacterium | reverse complement strand
GCGCACCATCTGGGGCAATAGTACTTAGTTCTTCGTGCAAGAGTGGAGAGGAGAAAAAATTAAAAGATAGATTTATTTCTTCTTTTTGGTTTTAGTTCCTGCTCCTACAGGAATACACATTTCAAGAAATATAGAGCTGTTTTTTGTATTAGAAATACTCTTATAAACATCTACAAATCCATAATAATACTTTGCGCTAATTGTCCAACCGGTTCCTTTAAAAAGTCGATATCCTAGTCCTACGGCTATGCCTGCATCAATTTTATTTATTTGATCTTTATTATAATCTTTAATAGTAGCTTCTTTTCCATCAACATCAGAATTAAATTCTACCCAACTATTATACATTAATCCTACTTGGGGGCCTGCTGCAATATGAATCTGATTCTTAAACTTATATTTAAATAGTATTGGAACAAGAAAATAGTTCATTCTATGACGATATTCACCTTCGACTCTAGTTCCATCAGTATAATTGAAAAAGGTTTCATCTAGATTTTTAATATCATTATCAGATAACTCATCTACTCCTAAGTTTGCTTTTACTAGGACACCTGTATAAAGAGATAATTGATTTTTTAATCTAATATCGAAATAGAAACCCATATTAAATGTGGTAAGAAAATCCTTGGAATCTAGGCCAGAAATTTGCGACCAATTAACACCACCCTCTAAGCCAAATTCTAAACCTGGTTGATTTAGTTTATCTCCCAATAGTAGGGTAATAAGAATCTGTGATTGAGCAGTAGCTCCAATCACCATAATCATTATAAGAAGTATAATTTTCTTCATAGTATATTGTTATTTATTAATTTATTTCATCCAAGAGTTGCCAAATACCACATATATTGCATAATTTTCAGGTCCTCTTGCTATATCAATTCCCATTTTAAGCCCAAACATACGAGCTATTTTATATCTAAATCCGGAGCCTGCATTCCATACCATTGATCCTTTGTCCAATTCGTCGAATGATTTGAATGCGTGGCCAAAGCCTCCAAAGCCTACCATGCTCCATCGATTTGATAAAATCAACTCTTGTTCGGTTTCAATCAAAGTAGTTAGTTCACCTTGATATCGCATTGCAGGAACTCCGCGCAAAGATACAAAAGGAAGCATATAAAAAGGCGCTTCGCCTAAAGATAATTGTGATTCGAAGCGAAATCCAGAATTCCACCTGTTTTTCAATATATTATGATAATCAAGAGCAAATAAACTTAATTTACTAAAGTTGCGATCGCCCCCAATAAATTCTAAAAATTGATCGTATGTTAGGTTAATACGTAGGCCTTTTGTTGGAGAAAAAATATTGTCAAAATTTTCATATTCTGCAATAAGCCCAATACCACTATTTGTAAGTTCAATATCCTTTGGGTTAATAGGGAGTTGAGTATCTTCGAAGATAACTATCGTTGATTTCCCCAATTGATATTTTCCTCCAAAGAGGAATTTACTGTTGCCTATTCTAAAAATTGCTTGTTGAAGAAAGAAATAGCTTTCAATGGAAAAATTAACAGGGTTGTTAGAATAATAATCAGACCCTTTACCATAATACTTTAGTTTAATATTTCCATAACCTAAAACACCACGATATCTAATATGATCTTGTCGCCAAAAACCAACATAACCTGCGCCAGCAAACCATGTAGTATTTTCGGTATAGCCACCCACAATACCAACTATATCAGGCATTTTAAATCCCTTATTTATAGTGTCTGTTTTGGGAATAAAGAATAATCCAGCAAAAGTAGCACCATAGCCAACAGCGGGTTCGGTTATAGGTGATATTACTGGCAATAAGCCATGCAGATCATATAAATAATGGCTAATATCAAATGCATTATCCAAAGTATCTACAAAGGCTCTTTGCTTTTGGGCAAAAGTATTTTGAGGAACAATAAAAGCTATTGTAATAACAAGTATAATTATATTTACT
>JAOZSY010000392.1 GCA_029939445.1 Bacteroidales bacterium | reverse complement strand
TGGATAAATACTGGGGAAAATATAGAATGTTCGTGTGGAGAGAGTGATAGAGAAGAAGTGATAGCAACAATAAATGCAATTCCAGCTGTTGATTTTGGTCTTGATAGATGCGAAGCGGCGACCATAACTCTTGACGCTGAAAATGTTGGAGGTGGTCATACTTATTTATGGCAAGACAATAGTACAAACCAGACTCTTGATGCAGCAACATCACAACAATATTGGGTGCATGTAACCACAACTGCTACTTCTTGTGTTGGTGGCGATACAGTTGAAATTAGTGTTGGCCTAACAGCTAAACCAACAACAACCAATGGCTCTCGTTGTGGTAATGGAACAGTTGATTTAGCTGTAAGTAATAGTAATACAGTTAGGTGGTATGATGCTTCAAGTGGTGGTCCTGTAAAACATACGGGTTTAACATATACAACACCTAGTATTAGTGCCAATACTAGTTATTGGGTAAGTGCAGACGAAGGTACTTCTTGTGGTGAAAGTGCACGTGAGGAAATTACAGCAGAAGTAAATCCTGATGTAACTGCTCTTACAACTGTAGAATCGTGGCCTGGAGATAATGGTACTATTATTATTTTGAATTCTGCTGGTGGTAGTGGTAATTTTGATTATACAGAACTGCAAGGAAACTTTGATTATTCAGGGTCTTATACCTCTGCTGATGTTGAAAAAACAGTTCCTAATGGAGGTTCTTATAATTTTAGAGCTAAAGATGAAAACGGCTGTGAGTATACTGTAACTGGTGTAACAACATTTGCTAAACCTAGTAGTATTGCAACTAGCGCACATACTTCTGCAAGCCATTTTATTCCTCAAAGTAGTGACTGGTATTATATTGTTGATGGTAGTTCTAAAGCTATTGTTGCCATTAAAAGCCCTAATGATGCATTGGGTGATGTAAGTGCAAATCTTTATATTGATGGCTCAACAGGAACTTATGACGGATATGCTTTCCTTAGACGACATTTTGTTATTGATGTTGAAACTCATCCTGTGAATAATGTTGAGGTGAAATTATTGTTTTCTACTTCTGAGTACAATAGTCTTGTAAGTGCAGCAGCTAATACTCCTGAACCTTTAGATGATATAAGTACAATTGAGGATATTGGAGTTACAAAATATGAAGGGCCTACCGAAGATGGTACTTATAATCCTGCAGATGAAACTAGCTTAGAGTTTATTGCTCAAAGCGCTAGCGGCAGTGATAAGGGCGGAAAATATATTATTTTCCTAACAAATAGCTTCTCTGAATTATGGCCACATGCTAGTGGTGGAGGATCTGCTCTTCCTATTGAATTGCTTAGCTTTGAGGCTAGTAAAGTTAATAATAAAGTGCTGCTAAATTGGGCTACTGCCTCGGAGCTGAATAATGATTATTTTACTCTTGAGCGTTCAATAAATGGTGAAGAATTTACTACAATTGGTAACGTAGATGGTGCTGGCAATAGTAATACAATTATTAAATATAGTTTTATGGATAAGAATCCTCTTTCGGGTGTTTCTTATTATAGATTAAAGCAAACCGATTATGATGGCAAATTTGCCTATTCTAATATCGTATTTATTAATTTCACTACTGATAATAATCCTGAAATAAATATATATCCAAACCCAACAGAATCTAATACTAATTTCGATTTTAGTGGTTTTACAAATGACAATAAAGTAAATATGAATATTTATTCCATAAATGGTAAATTACTTATTAGTCAGTACATTAGTGTAAATAAAAATGGAGACGCAAATATATCAATGGATATTTCTAATAAATTATCTTCAGGTATTTATTTTATAAAAATAATAGGAAATGATAGTATTCTAACTGAAAAATTTATTGTAAAATAGAATAACTATAACTCATATATAAACTCCATCATTATAAGATATGATGGAGTTTTTTTATGCAATAAAATCAAATAAT
>JAOZSY010000152.1:3739-6420 GCA_029939445.1 Bacteroidales bacterium | reverse complement strand
GGCTTTTTTTGCTTAAAATATCTTATATATAAGATAAATATGCGAATAATTTAGTGTAGCTCAATTAGATTATTCCATATCTTCGCTTTAGTATTTATTTAATAAATCAACTTATATGAGCACAATAAAGAAATTTGTATTTGTATTATTTATAATCTGCTATAGTCAAGTAGCGGTTGGGCAGAGCGCCATAGATGATAATGTTAAGCAATTTGCAGAAAAAAATATTCAGACTGTTTTAGAAAAGATTCCAATAAATGATGAGAAATCCTTTGGGTTTGATAATAGAGAAGAATTTAAGTTAGCTGAAATTGGCGAGCCTCTTGAATTTGTTTTTTATGCTAGTACAAATAATAGTAGTAAAGTATGGAGAGCTCCTGTAGTTGTAAATGGAGAATATAGAGCTTTGCTAAATGTGCAGAAAGTAGGGAATGAGTATAAAGTAACTGATTTTGGAGCAAGTGTTCTTGCAAAAGATATACAGGAAAGTATAAATATAAATAAAGATTGGAAGATTGATGGAATTCTGAGAATGAATAGTATTACTAGTGATTTTCTGATTGCAAATAGTGGAGATACTCAAGTGTATATTCCATTAACTTCTGCAAAAATGTTTATTTCTTCAAGGCATCTGGAATTGAAGTCTGTTTATAACTCTAGCGATTTAATTGAATTATTAAATAAAAGATAAATGAAAAAATATACATTAATAATTGGTATTATATTTTTTATTCAGGCGACGGCATTTTCTCAGATTTTAGTAGTGGGAGAGGTTGAGCAGGCACAAACAGAATGGTGTTGGGCAGGAGTATCGAAATGCATAGTTGATTATTATGGCGATACGACCGAACAATGCGAGATTGCAGATTATACTCGTTCTACTGCTACTTGGCATAATTTCGGGATTGATGATTGCTGCAACGACCCTACACAGGGTTGTAACTATTGGAATTATGCTTATGGCTCTTCAGGTAGCATAAGAGATATTCTTTTATTTTTCTCTGGGGTATCAAATTATGGTACCGCTAATCCTTTAACAAAAGTGAAAATAGCAGATGAACTTACGCAAGGAAGACCATTTGTAATACGTTGGGGATGGTCTTCGGGTGGAGGTCATTTTGTGGTTGGTTATGGTAAGAGTACAAATACAATTTATTATATGAACCCTTGGTATGGCGAAGGAAAGAAGTTTGCAGATTATGATTGGGTAGTAAATGATGGAAGTCATGAGTGGACTCATACCAATGTGCTTTCAACTAGCCCAACAGTAATAGAAAATGTTTCTTTTGATGATAAAAAAAATTTTACAATAGTTCCAAACCCTTCAACTGGGAAGTTCTCATTTCAATTTGAAAATGTAATAAGGGATAAATATAGAATTACAATCGTAAGTTTGAATGGACAAACTGTGTTTGAAGAAGAAATAGAAGCTTTAACAAATAGTATTGACTTGTCATTGAACCTTCAAAGTGGAATGTATTTTGTTGAAATTAATTCTAAAAGTGGTGTAATGATGGAGAAGTTATTGATTTATTAGAATTTACTTATAGAATAAGTCTATCTAGTATTGTTGTTTTCGTATTGTAATAATTATTTATTCCAATGAAATATTGAAAAATAAATTATCTTTGCTATACTTTTAATTTCACGATAATTATTTTAGTAATAACCCATGGATATCATACTTTTAACAATTGGTTTTATTTTTCTGGTAGCAGGAATAATAGGTTGTATTATTCCCGGTATACCAGGGCCTCCATTGGCATATATCTCTTTGATATTTTTAGAATTCACTTCGGCAGAGCCTTTTGATCTTAATTTTATGATGTATGGAGCTATTATAGTGATAGTTGTAACATTATTAGATTATTTTGTACCTATTTGGGGAACTAAAAAATTTGGAGGAACAAAATATGGTATGTGGGGAAGTATAATAGGGTTAATTATTGGTTTTTTTACTGGCCCTTTTGGGCTTGTAATTGGCGCATTTCTTGGTGCATATATTGGAGAACTAATAGGTGGATTGCCTAACGAAAAAGCCCTGCGTGCAGGCCTTGGCGCTTTCCTTGGTTTTGTAGCAGGTACTATTATGAAATTAGGAGTTAGTATGTATATTGCATATTTCTTTATTGCCGAGACTTGGGTATATTATATACGGTAACAATAAATTTATCGACCGTAGCCATAGCGAAGGTTGACAACATTTACCCTGAGCAAAGCCAAAGGGAATAACAAATAAACGAATAAACGAATAAACAAATAAACAATTCAACATATTATAGAATGGCCAAAATATTAATTATAGATGACGAAGCTCCAATAAGGCGCACTTTAACTGAGATACTAGAATTTGAGAAGTATAAAGTAGATGTAGCTGAGGATGGTGTAATTGGTTTGGAAAAACTTAAAACTAATACCTACGATTTGGTTCTTTGCGATATCAAAATGCCGGTGAAAGATGGCTTGGAAGTTTTAATGGAGGCTAAAGAATTTACTGACACTCCTTTTGTTATGATTTCGGGTCATGGTGATATTGAAACGGCTGTAAGTGCTCTTAAGAAAGGTGCTTTTGATTATATATCTAAGCCTCCAGATTTGAACAGGCTGCTAGTAACTCTGCGCAATGCATTGGAGAAAACAAATTTTATAAAAGAAACTAAAACTCTTCGCAAAAAAGTTGC
>JAOZSY010000152.1:0-3639 GCA_029939445.1 Bacteroidales bacterium | reverse complement strand
TTTGAACTTGCTAATGGTGGAACTATTTTTTTAGATGAAATAGGCGATATGAGCCTTGCCGCTCAGGCAAAAGTACTTAGAGCTTTACAGGAAAATAAAATCTCTAGAGTTGGTGGCGAAAAAGAAATAAAAGTGGATGTAAGAGTTATCGCTGCTACTAATAAAAATCTTGCCAAAGAAATTAAGGAAGGTAATTTTAGAGAGGATTTATATCATCGCCTTAGTGTTATTCCCATAAAAGTACCTGCATTGCGTGAGCGTAGAGATGATATCCCAATCCTTGCACAATATTTTATGGAAGATATTTCTGCTGCTAATGGAAAAACTCCCCTTGAGTTTGATAAAAAAGCTATGGAAATGCTCAAAAATATACCATGGACAGGCAATATTCGTGAACTTAGAAATGTAGTAGAGAGATTATCAATACTTTGTGAAACGAATATTACGACTAAGGATATAGATTTATATGTAAAACCATTGGGCATTAATTAATTTGTTGTTTCGTGGGTTTTATTATTTATAAACAAGGATACTGTTAACAGTATATATGAACAACAAACAAAGAACAACAAATCCCAAACAATATAGTAAGTTTTTATAAAAATCTAAAGCAAAAAATCAGTACTTTTGCGCCCTCAAAAACCGTAAAATAAATACAAACACTATGTTTGATAATTTAAGTGATAAGTTAGAAAAATCCTTTAAGCTATTAAAAGGCCAAGGAAGGATTACTGAAATAAATGTTGCCGAAACTCTTAAGGAAGTTCGCAAGGCCCTTCTTGAAGCTGATGTTAGCTACAAAGTTGCAAAAACTTTTACTCAAACGGTAAAAGAAAAGGCAATGGGCGAGAATGTGCTTACTGCTGTTTCTCCAAGCCAGTTGATGGTAAAGATAGTACACGATGAGCTTGCGAAGTTGATGGGTGATGAGCAAGAAGGTCTTAATCTTGACTCTAAACCGTCGGTAATATTAATTGCAGGTTTGCAGGGTTCTGGTAAAACTACTTTTTCTGCTAAACTTGCTAATTTTTTAAAGAATAAGAATTCTAAGAAACCACTATTAGTTGCTGGTGATGTTTATCGCCCTGCTGCTATAAAACAATTAATGACTCTTGGAGAGCAAATTGGTGTAGAGGTTTTTCATGAAGATGATAATAAAAATCCTGTTGAAATTGCAAATAATGCAGTTAAGCACGCCAAAAGTAATGGCTTTGATGTAGTTATTGTCGATACCGCTGGTCGTTTGGCTGTTGATGAGAAAATGATGGCAGAAATTTCTGCTGTTCATAAGAAAGTTAAGCCTAACGAAACTCTTTTTGTTGTTGATTCCATGACTGGTCAAGATGCAGTGAATACTGCTAAGGCGTTTAACGACATACTTGATTATACAGGAGTTGTACTTACAAAGCTTGATGGTGATACTCGTGGTGGTGCTGCGCTTACTATTCGTCAGGTGGTTGATAAGCCTATTAAGTTTATAGGAATTGGTGAGAAGATGGATGCATTGGATATTTTCTATCCTTCGCGTATGGCCGACCGTATTCTTGGTATGGGTGATGTTGTTTCGCTTGTAGAAAGGGCACAGGAGCAATTTGATGTTGAGGAAAGTAGAAAATTACAAAAGAAAATTGCTAAAAATCAATTCAATTTTAATGATTTCCTAAAGCAAATTAGCCAAATTAAGAAAATGGGTAATGTAAAGGATCTTATGGGTATGATTCCTGGTATGGGAAAGGCTCTTAAAGATGTTGATATTGATGATGATGCTTTTAAAGGAATTGAGGCTATTATTAAGTCAATGACCAATGCCGAGCGCGAGAATCCTAAATTGATTAATGGTAGCCGACGACAGCGAATTGCTAAAGGTAGTGGCTCTAATATTCAAGAGGTTAATAACTTAATTAAACAGTTTGAGAGCACTCGTAAAATGATGAAAATGATGAGTGGCGCAGGAATGAAAAATTCTGCTAGAATGATGCAAAGTATGAAATCTAAAATGAATTTTTAGATAGAAATATATATAGTATAAAGCAAAAAACGACTATTATTAATTTAATGGTCGTTTTTTATTTGATTACATCTCCATACTATACTTTTATAGTTGCCTGAGCCGCCAACTATCGACTGTATACTGCCTACTATTCTACTCCCCAAGAAACACTTTTCAATTTATTATTATTAAAATAGAAGTCAATTCTAGCATCAAAATAACCAAGTCGCTCTTCTCCCCATTCTTCAACTTCTTCTTCAAGATTGCTATAGTTATTATCTTTCATAAGATTTATTAACTCATCTTTGTTTAGCTTAAATATTTGTTTGCCAAAGAGTATTGAGTTGTGATTTTGTGTGTCGCAGGCTGCAAATTTCATTTCGCTCTCTGATCCTTCAAAAAAGAGAGAGCTTTCAAGATTATCTATATATATAGCCTCTGTTTTAAAGTCGCCATCTTCTTCTATTATTTCAAATTTTGAATCAGAGTCTATTTTCTTTGAAAATTCGTATTTGGAAATACCAAATTCAATATTGCTAATGCCGTTTAGGAGATTTATTTCCATGATTATTCCTTTTAAATATTGTTAATATAATTATATTTTTATACCAATGAAAACATAGAGAAAAGTATACTTATATCTGTAATTTCATTTATAAATTAAAGTTGCATTTTATTCCTTTATAATAAATTTATATGCTGATTATGCAATAACTACATACTTACTTTGTAATGATAAAAGTAATAAAAAATTTAGTATCAATTATTCCGATATGTTAAAAATATATAAACTAGGTAGTTTTCTAGTATGGCGAGTTTTCTTCTTTTTGTATAACGTGATATGTTAATCTGTCCATGAATTTAGGAGTAAATCTTGCTAAACCTACTGCCATTATTCCTTTATAACCTATCAACATTGTGCGTCTTCTTTTTCTAATGCCTTTAACTATTCTTTTAGCAGCAGTTTCGGCACTAAGCATTCCCTTTTCATTTCTAGGGCTTTCTCCTTGTTCATTTCCATCACTCATTAGTGCATGTTCACGGATCTCACTTTTTACATATTCTGGCGCTGCAATCATAATATGCACACCAGTTTTAAGGTGCTCTATGCGTAGGGAATCCATAAATCCATGTACTGCATATTTACTTGCACAATAGCCAGTGCGTGCAGGGAGTGGCTGCATTCCCGATATTGATGTTACTGCAACGATACTTCCTTTGGTTTTAAGAATGTATGGTAGTGCGTATTTTGTGGAATATACTGTGCCCCAGTAATTAACATCCATTACTTTTTTAATCACTTCAAGTTGCAAGTCAGCAAACATTGCTCGCTGCGATATGCCTGCGTTATTTATTAAGATATCAATACTTCCAAATTCATTTATTGTTTTTTCAATAAACATCTTGCAGTCTTCTTCAATAGTTACATCGGCCTCTATAGCAAGAGCTTTTACACCATATTTACTCTCTATATCTTCTGAAATAGTATCAATTAATTTCTTCCTTCTTGCTACTAATACAACATTAAAATCTTGTTGCGCAAGTTCATATGCCAAGGCTTTACCAATGCCTGATGAGGCTCCAGTTATTATACTTATTTTGTTTTTCATAATTGAATGTAAAAGTATAAAAATATTGTTTTGGTTTGA
>JAOZSY010000151.1 GCA_029939445.1 Bacteroidales bacterium | reverse complement strand
TGTAGAGAAACTTATAAAGCTAACCTACCGTAAAGGCATTGCATATCCAGAGGATGAAATATTCCCTCACAATCCAGAAAATTATAAATGGAATCAAGATAATTTTGGACCACTTTATATTCCTAAAAAGGATGCTACTATAAATATAAATATTAATAATATTGTTCTTTATGATAGAATTATTGAGATTTATGAAGGCAATGAATTAAAGATTGAAGGTGATAGAGTATTAATAAATGGCAAAATAGCCAATAGCTATACTTTCAAGATGGACTATTATTGGATGATGGGAGATAATAGACATAATTCTGCTGATTCACGTTTTTGGGGATTTGTTCCTGAAGACCATATTGTTGGAACGCCTTCTTTCATATGGCTTTCTCGTAATCTTGATAATGGCAGCATTCGATGGGATAGAGTATTCTCTGTGCCTGAATAAGCAATATAAAGAAACTTATTATGGACTTTGAATTCACCATAGGGCTTTTTGATATTATAAACATAACTCTTGTTTTAGGATTTATAGCATTTGGTATTTATTATTTTAGCGATTTTTGGACTAATAAAATTGCAAAGCCTTATAAATGGGAAAATGCAGTAAAGAATAACGAAATCGACAGTGAGCTTATAGCTTATGAGAAAACTTATTTTGACAAAATAAGACTTTACAATATTTGGTTTCAGATAGATAGAATAAAAAGAGAAAATATTGGTGGGGCTTTTGCTGAACTTGGAGTTTATAAAGGCGAAACCGCAAGAATTATTAACCTTTGTGCCCCTGAGCGTAATTTCTTTTTATTCGACACCTTCGAAGGTTTTAATTCTAAAGATTTAGAATTTGAAAATACTGCTGATAAAAAATATAGTGAAGAGAATTTCTCAGACTCTATTCTTGATGATGTAAAGACTTTATTAAGTGCAGGTAAAAACATCAAATTCTTTAAGGGATACTTTCCTGATACTTTAACAAAAGAACATGATATTGAATATGCATTTGTAAATTTGGATGCAGATTTATATAAACCAACAAAAGTTGCATTAGATTACTTCTACCCTCGGTTAAATAAAGGTGGCGTAATAATTATACATGACTATAACCATAATTGGGATGGAAACTCAAATGCTATTGATGAGTTTATGGAAACTATTCCTGAAACACTAATAGAAATCCCTGATTGGCAAGGAAGTGTAATGATAATTAAGAACCATGACTAAGTATCTTACTACAATAGTATTATTGGTATTCTATATTGTTGGCAGTGCTCAACAAAATGACAAATCTGGGCATTTTGGCGGCCCTATAAGCACCTTTGCTTCTAGCAAGCTAGGAAATAGCATTTCGTTTGGAGGCTGGGGAACATTTATGATGCGAGGTGATTTTCATACAGGAATTTATGGCCAAATAAGTACTTCTATAATATCAAAAACACCTGATATCCCTCAAGTTTCTGATTATGAGATAAAGAATAGATTCACTGGACTATGGTTAGGCTATTATCAATCATTTGAAAAATATCATAGTTTCCATATTTCGTATTTTACAAAAATTGGTTTTGGAAGTGTTTTTATTGATGACATTAAAAACTCCACCACTATCTATGATAAAGCTCTAACTATTACACCAAGTGTAGAAGCTATTTTTAAAATCACATCCTTTATGCACATTGGCTTAGGAGGGTTTTATGAAATCTATTCTGGAGTAAGTTTTCTAAATTATACAAACAGAGATTTCAATGCTTGGGGACTAAGCTGTAGTATACGGTTTTGTCCTAAAGACTAATTATGTACTATAATATAATTTTTATAAGAGAATAATCTATAACCGAATACTTTTTCCCATCCATTATGAAATTTATCCTTTAAACTCATATTCGACTTTGAAGGATCATACTTAAATTCCCAGTCTTTATTATTAATGGTTTCTTTCATAAATATTGGTTGCTTTCCAGTAAATACCTCAAGCTTATCCACATTATTGAAATCAAAATCTTCTTGCTCTTGATTTTTCTTCATCCAATCGTTATTATGCCAAAATCTATCAAAATAATTAGATTTATTTCGCATTAACTTTGGGTGGCGAGTATAGGAATAGTGATAAATATGTACAGGAACTTTTATAACATTAAGTTTTATACCATCCTCATTCTTAGCTTCCTTATTAAAAATTCTAAACCCTTGAGAATCTTTATATGATTCCACATTTCTATTATTCTTAAAAGCTCTAATCTCAAAAGGATGAGTACGACGAGTATGGCGAATATGATTATAATCGCCCCAAAAATGATAATAAGGGAATAGCAAACCATCCACCTCAGGTACTAAATCAGCTTCTTCTATACCTTTGATAATTGCATCTCTTGAATCTTCTAATATAACTTCATCTGCCTGTATATGAACTAGCCAATCGGCTTTTGACTCGCGTAAGCCAATATTTGCTTGTTCTCTAAATACCTGACCACTCTTTCTCATTTCATCATCCCAAACACTATCAATAATTACAATTTTATCATCAGCAATAGCTTCTACTGCCTCACGAGTTCCATCTTCTGAGTCACCAACTACCACAAATAGTTGATCTACAACTGGTAAGATAGATTTAATTGAAGGTATAAATGGATAACCCATTTTTATACCATTTCTTATGTAAGTAAAACCATCAATTTTCATAAAACAATATATTTAATATTTGAATATCGCAAAAGTAATAAAGTTTAGCCTTTAAAAAATAAATGTTCAATTGTAAGTTTGTTAAATGTTAATGGTTAATGGTTAATTGTTAGTTTGTTAATGGTTAATGGTTAATTGTTAATGGTTAATGGTTAATTGTTAATTGTTAATGGTTAATGGTTAATTGTTAATGGTTAATGGTTAATGGTTAACGGATAAGCAAATAAACAAACATCAAATACACATAATAAATAAGAGTATGAGTTTGCCTTAGAGGAATATCACGTATTTTATATATATAAATGTTTTTTCATTACCTTTGATTCCTGATTAAAAAATCAGCTAGTTTTTCGATTGCAAAATAGTCCGTAATAACAGACCTTGCCCTCGGAAAACCAAAATCTTATACTTAACTGATAATTAATGATTTATAAAGGGGAAATATTAGATGATGAAAAATTGTATAAATGGAGGTCTTTGTGGGGTACAACTTTAAAAAAATATGGCAGAACAACAAAATATAGAATACAAACAATCGTGGCATAACGATTATTTAAAATGGGTATGTGGCTTTGCCAATGCCATTGGTGGTCTTATTTATATTGGTATTGATGATGATGGCAATGTGGTTCATTTAGAGAACTATGCTCCATTGATGGAAGATATACCCAATAAAATTCGTAATGCAATGGGTATAATTTGTGATGTTCAATTGGAAGATAAGGATGACAATAAATACATTTCCATTAAGGTAAACCCATATTCTGTTCCTGTTTCTCTTCGTGGTAGATATTATTATCGTACAGGCAGTACAAACACTGAGTTAACAGGCATTGAGTTAAATGAGTTTTTGCTTAAGAAAGCTGGCAAAACTTGGGATGATGTAGTTGAGGAAGGTGCCACAATTGATGATATTGATATTAGCAGTATATCAAAATTTATAGAAGAAAGTAAGGATAAAGGTAGATTGCCCGATACTGATGGCTTAAGTATTAAAGAAATACTTGATAAACTTCGTTTGACTGAGGGTGATAAACTCAAAAGAGCAGCACTTTTATTATTTGGTAAAGACCCCAATAGGTTCTATCCTAATATTCAAGTAAAAATTGGTCGATTTGGAGCAGATGCATCAGATTTGAAGTTTCAAGAAGTAATAGAAGGTAATTTGGTTTATATGATTGACGAGATTCAAATTCAACTCAATCATAAATTCTTAACCCGATCGGTAAGTTTTGAAGGGATGAAGCGTATTGAAAAGGGAGGATATCCAATGGAAGCCTTACGAGAGATGTTGCTTAATGCCCTTGTTCACAGAACTTATATGGGTGCATCAGTACAAATGCGCGTTTTTGATAATAAACTATCTATTTGGAATGAAGGAGCACTTCCTATGGGTCTTACAATAGACAATCTTAAAGAAGAGCATAACTCACGTCCAAGAAACCCTATTATTGCTGATGCTTGTTTCAAAGCAGGTTATATTGACACTTGGGGAAGAGGTATTTTAAAAATCATTAATTCATGCAAAGAAGCAGAATTACCAGAGCCAAGTATTATTGAAAAAGATGGTGGTATATTAGTGGAGCTTTATACAAAGTATGCTAAAGTAGATGGTGCCGTTGGTGGTGTAATAGGTGGTGCAATAGGTGGTGTAATGGGTGGTGTGCTAGATGAAATAATAGAAGAGCTAACTGAAAAACAAAGAGATGTTCTAAATATTATTAGCAATAATAATAAAGTAAGTTATAAAGAAATATCCGCAATATTAAGCATAAATGAGTCTGCTGTATCTAAGCATATATCAAAGCTGAAAGATAAGAGTATAATAGAGCGAATAGGAGGAACACGAGGTTATTGGAAGGTTAATACAACTAAAAATCTATGAGATTCACCGAAGAAAACTTGAGTGTTGACAATACAGAGCTGAAAATTGAGGATAAATTATTAAAAATATATCCAAATCCAAGCCACGATTATATTACTTTAGAGTATCGTACGGATGATAAATATAGTAGCCTAACCCTTAGAGGAATATCACGTATTTTATATATATAATTATTTTTTCATTACCTTTGATTCCTATTAAGAAATCAGATAGTTTTTCGATTGCAAAATAGTCCGTAATAACAGACCTTGCCCTCGGAAAACCAAAATCTTATACTTAACTGATAATTAATGATTTATAAAGGGGAAGTATTAGATGATGAAAAATTGTATAAATGGAGGTCTTTGTGGTGTACAGTCTAAAAACCATTTAGGAAGCTTTGTTCTTTGGGGTTGTGCACCTAACAGGACTCGAACCGATACTAATTTTTAATTAGCATTAATAACTAATTGCAAACCACCACTTTATCCTTAATTGTTTTTCCGAGGGCAAAGTCCTTAATAGCGGACCATATTATAGCTCATTTTATTAGGGTTCCACTCGTTTAAGCTCGGAAAGAAGGGGTTTTCCGAGCTTTTGGTCCGTTATAACGGACTTTTTTACTAAATTTAACAGTCTATCTTCATGGGATTTTAAATTAAGCTCTTTAGATTTGTGTACTCCTACTTTCAACAGTCATTTTTTTTACTTGCAATAATCTATGATTTACCGTCTTTTCTAAATAATCAATTGTTAATTGTAATTATTATTATTGAGCATCAAAGGAAATATTAATTTCAATCCCTGCTGACATATAGAAGTTTTTGGGAAACTTATTTAGGCCAGGCAAGAAACCTAATTCAAATCTTATTCCACCATTTACCTTTCTTATTCGTGATACAACTTGATATTTCACGCCAACTCTATAACCATAGGTACTCATGGGTGTATAATCTACATCAACTTCATAATACATAGGTGTAGCACTTGTGTTGTCTGTAACCTCCATATTAGTAAGGTCTTGATAAATAGGGAAAAGCATGTCAAAATAATAAGTAGTTATTGTTGAATAATCTTTATCTCCATATTTATCAGTTTTTAGCTTTATATCCTGTTTTTGAAATAAACCCAATCCAAAACTAGCGAACTGCAAATTGTTCATCGTTGCCCCTCCTATGCCTTCAACAAAAGTAGAGTCATTGATTTTATGGCCTGAAAAACTACTATATAATGGATAATGATGATACCCATAGGACGCTCGTAATGCTAACGCAATGAAATGCTTTACTTTCACTTTAATATAAGTTTTAGAATACATATCAGCTTCCATTGTCGATCTTTCATTATGAATAACTTGTCTTCCACCAAGTAAAACTTGAGCTGATAACTCATAGAAAGCAAAATTTTTGTTTCCTCCTTTTGCAGTTCCTTGTTTTAGGGGTTGAATCATAGGCCCCATTATTTCATCATTTATTTTTTCGGTATAAGATCTTCTTAAATTAAAACCTAGAGTAAACCTATCACGAAAATTATACTCTGCTCCAAAGCCATAGCTTAGGTTCATATACGAAGGTGAAATATCAAAACCAAATGGAGACGCATATATAAGCAGATTGTTTATGTCTTTTGGGTTGTTGCGTAAAATTTCATAATATACCGTATCCGAACTTTGTGCAAAAGAAAGACTGCAATAAGTTGTTGCTATAACTAACAGAATTGTTTTTATAACTTTCATAGAAGTAGCTATATAGATAAACGATTTATCATAAAGATTTTATTCTTAGATTAATATTACAAAGATAAAAAAAATCTCAATTCTATATTCTACATTTTCCATTACTATTTGAATATTCCAACAGTATTAGATTTATACAGCAAAATTGAGAAAA
>JAOZSY010000391.1 GCA_029939445.1 Bacteroidales bacterium | reverse complement strand
GAAAATATCAAAACTTGGTTGTACAATAATATGCTTGATTTTATACTAAATGGCGAACCTTATACTTTTAAGATGCAGTGGGAATACGATAGTTGGAATAGAATAAGAAACATAACCTATCCTGATGGTGAGCAGGTGGATTATGGCTATAACGATGCTGGGCAACTCACAAATATGAGTAGCGAAAAGACAGGTAATAACTATGATTTTATCAATCAAATAAGCTATGATAAATTTGGTAGCAGGAAATTAGTAGAATATGGAAATAATACAATTTCAGAATACACCTATGATGCACAAAGCAGACGATTATCTAATCTAAAAACATGGGATGCCCAAGGAGGTGTGATGCAGGATATTAATTATGGATATATTGATAATGGCAATATTGATATCGTGACAAATTCAGCAACATCTATTGCCAATAATATGGGAGGAATATATGATTATACACATACATACGATTCTCTATCTAGATTGATAGGTTCAGTTGGTAATTTTACCAATTCTCAAAATTCAAATTACGACTATGAGCTTAATATGCAATACTCAGCATCTGGAAATATTACTCAAAAACAGATGAACGCCACAACTCTTATTGGAGGAGTAGTACAGAATGTTAGTTATAGTAATAATTATATTTATAACAATAGCTCACAGCCACATACTGTAACAGGTATTAACAATACCCACGATATGACATGGGATGCCAATGGCAATATGACTGCTTTAACAGATAATACAAAAGGCTTAAACCGCAATATGTGTTGGGATGAGGAAAACCGACTCACAGTTGTAAAAGATAGAGAGTCCACTTTTAGTCATTACATATATAATGCAGGCGGCGAGCGAGTATGGAAGCTCACAGGCAGCATTGAACGTATGATGATAAATGGTAGAGACTTTGTTGACCAAGCTAGATTAGAGAAAACGCTTTATGCCAGTCCGTATATGATACTTACTGAACGGGAATACACCAAGCATTATTATATAGAAAGCCAGAGAGTAACTACCAAACTGGGTGGAGGTATGGCAAATCACTTAGTGAACCCAATAAGTGGTACATTAGAACCTATTGAAGATGGAATTAATATTATAGCTGAAAATCTATACGAAAACCTCATACTTACCCAATGCACTGAGGGAGTGAATCTAGAAATAGAGCCTGTATTCCGAAATATGGAAGAGCTAATGCAGCAAGATAACCAAGAGCGAGACCAGTACTTCTACCATAGCGACCATTTGGGAAGCTCTGCTTGGATTACCGATGCAAGTGGTAATGTAAATCAGCATATGCAATATATGCCGTTTGGGGAGTCGTTTATTAATCAACGAAGTGAGCATGATGTTAGATTTAAATTCACTGGTAAAGAACGAGATTCAGAGACTGGCTTTGATTACTTTGGGGCTAGGTATTATAGTAGTGATATTAGTGTTTGGTTGAGTGTCGACCCGTTGGCTAGTAAGTATCCGAGTACTAGTCCTTATGCTTATGTTGAGAATAACCCTGTTATGTATATTGACCCAAATGGGATGTTTAAAACATGGATAGGAGCCTTCTTTTATAAATTAAAGAATGGTGGAGAGATTAGGAAAGATCCAACTAAAGATAAAGATGCTTGGTTTGTTGGGAAAACTATAGGACATGGTACAGTAAAGGGTAAAGATGGAAAAACAAAGAAAGGAGAAGTTACTAAAGGAGTTGATGGAGTCAGTGTATATTATAAAAGAGTGTTCAAAAGAGAAAGTAAAGTAAATGTTCGTGGAGTTTCTATAGACTTTGCTATTTCATGGGGGCAAAAAGGAATTATCAATGGTGTAAATCTATCGTTATTATTTGAAGATGATAATTTTGGAGCTACTTTTACAACCTATAAAAATGGTGATGGATATGAAGTTACAGTTTTAGGAGCAAGCTATGTTACGATAGAGAGCACAGGTGAAAGA
>JAOZSY010000390.1 GCA_029939445.1 Bacteroidales bacterium | reverse complement strand
CGTTGTACATCTCATCATTATATTAAAGTTGACACAGTTTCAAAGGAAGGCCTAAAAAAAATCCAAAAATCGATTAATATATGGTTAGAAGTATTATTCAAGGAGGATACGGATTCTACTTATACGGATACTGTATTTTGTTTTAATTGTGATATAGACTATATATATGGATTCAAATATTCATATATTAAAATTAAAGGTGTTTTCCCAAAAATAGATGGTTATAATTTCAATTATAATTATTTTAAAAGAATTTATGGAAAAGATGCGTATGATGAGTTTATCAGAAGTTATTGATTACTTTGGAGCTAGGTATTATGCTAGTGATTTGAGTGTTTGGTTATCTGTCGATCCCTTGAGTGAGATGTATCCTAGTACTAGTCCTTATATGTATGTTAGTGGGAATCGCGGCTACCGCACGAATCCTTTCGTGTGGTGTGTATAGCAAGCAAAGAATAGTATGAACCAAAGAATAATACATAAGGAACAAACTCAATACCTCTACGATAATCCATCGTGGCTATATGATTATGTATTTGCTTTCTTCTATGGTTCTAAAGCATTATTCATAGATGAAAGATTTGTTTCTGCTATAAAAACATCGCTTAACTTTATTAAAAATCTTTATAAGTGATTATAAGATATATTAATAGCCTTGCATATTAAATTCAGAGCTATCAATCATTTTCACTTCTTTATTCATTTTCTTTTGAATCACCTTGAAGTGGTGCTCTTCTTCTGGACTAACAAAAGCAATAGCTTCACCAGGATTATCTGCACGACCTGTTCTACCTATACGGTGTACATAATCCTTGGGAGAGCGTGGCAATTCGTAATTTATCACATAAGGAAGAAATTCGATATCTATACCACGTGCCAGAAGGTCGGTAGTAATAAGAACTCGGATTTTACCAGTTTTAAAACGTCTTAAACTTTCGGTGCGAGAGTTCATACTTTTATCACCATGAATAGCGACACCATGTACGCCATTACGATTAAGTTTATTGGCAACAGCATCTGCTTTAAACGCTGAGGATACAAAAACCAGAACTTGTTTTAGATTATTCTTCTTAATTAAGTATCGCAGAAGTGGACCTTTGCGACTATCTTCTACAGAATATGCAATTTGATCTATTAGCTCAGTTTCTTCTTTCTTAGATTCAATTTTTACAATATTAGGATTATCCAATAGAATATTCTTAATATTTTCTACATCATTACTAAGAGTTGCAGAGAATAAAAGGTTCTGACGCTTTTTAGGAAGTAAGGCAAGAATTCGATCCATCTCGTCCTTAAAACCAAGATTAAGCATTTTGTCAGCTTCATCAAGAACCAAGGTGTCAATCTCAGATAGGTGAACAGCATTTGATTCCACCAATTCTAATAAACGACCAGGAGTGGCAACTAAAATGCTAACATTATTCATGGCCATCATCTGAGGATTTATAGAAACCCCTCCAAAAATAGCCATTGTTTTAACTTTATCTGGCAAAGCAGAAGCAAATATGCTAAACACCTGATCTACCTGAATCGCTAACTCACGCGTAGGAACCAAAACAAGGACCTTAATATGTCTGTTTTTATGTGGCTCGGTGCTATTTGTATTATTTAGGATTGGTAATACATAACTAGCAGTTTTACCAGAACCAGTTTTGGCAATGCCTAAAAAATCCTTTTTAGTAAGAATTGCAGGGATAGCTTTTTCCTGAATAGGATATGGCTTTAAGTAGTTTTGGTCAGCCAAAGCTTTTAATAAAGAAGCAGATAAACCTAAAGAAGTAAATGACATTATTCAGAATTTAATTTATAATAAAGCATAAAATTTAAGATGGCGAAGATACGTTATTTTGAGGGCGAACTTTAGCCTTGTTTTCAAACCTTTGTTCATTTTTTTTAAGCATAAAAAAAGCCCCACCCTGTTTCCAGAATGAGGCTATATGTCTGTGGCAAC
>JAOZSY010000389.1 GCA_029939445.1 Bacteroidales bacterium | reverse complement strand
TACAGCCTATTGAGCAAAGTGCTTGCCCCAATACTGATGTTAATTTCTTAACTCATACTATTGTAAATGCTCAATATCAATGGCAGAAAGATGGTGTTGATATAGCGGGTGAAAATACAAGCTTGTTACATTTACATGCACTCTCCGCTAGTGATACCGCATTTTATAATTGTATAGTTAGCAATCAGCATGGTTTTATTAGTACCGATACTGTCGAATTAGAATTACTAGCAGCACCAGTATTAACATTATCGCCTGTTTCAAAAGCGGTATGTATTAATGATACTATTAGTTTTACAGCTAATGTAGATGGTAGTACGCCTATTACTTATAATTGGTTTAATTCAAATGGATTTCTTCAAACAGACGTATATACTGAAAACTCTTCTGGAGGAATAATTGGTGATGATAGTCTGGTGAATACTCCTAATGGCTATCCAACCCCTTTTGGTAATTATTATTGGTCTCAAAAACATCAATATTTATATACTGTTGCTGAGTTATCAAACCTTGGGTTAGTAGCTGGTAATATTACTTCTTTGGCTTTCTTTGTAGAGGATGTTAATAACTGCCCACCATTACAAGGCTTTGAAATAAAAATTGGAAGTACAATGGTGACTAATTTATCAAGTACTTTTATTACAACACTATCTACTATTTATTCAAATTCGGCATATCAACCTATACAAGGATGGAATAGTTTTAGTCTTTCCACACCTTTTGTTTGGGATGGTGTATCAAGTATAGTAATAGAGGTACGTAGTCAAAATTCTAGTTGGATTAGTAGTGGAAATACTGCTGTTCGTTATTCAAATACTAATTTTGTTTCTTGCACCTATAAATATGCTGATAATCATACTGTTAATGCAGCAACTACCGGTTCGTCTAATATGAAAAGAGCCAATATAAAAATTGATGGTCAAGGCATGGCTTCAAGCTCACTAACTACTTATAATATTGATACAGTTACTGCTATTAATGCAGCACAATATTATGTTATTGCTTCTAATCAATGTGGTATTGTACAAAGTTCGAATGCAATATTAACAGTACAACAAATGCCAGAACTAACTGCAATATCTGCCTCAGATAATATTTGTGAAGATGCATCTTATACTTATGTTACTACTGTTACAGGAACATCACCAATTACCTATAATTGGTATAAAGATGGAGATTCAATAATGGGGGCTAATACTTTGAGCTATAATATTACTAGTATTGATACTGATGATGATGGGAATTATATATGTAAGGCTACAAATATGTGTGGTACGGATTCTACTAATCAATCGGTATTAGTGGTTAATGAAAAACCATCAATATCTACACAACCTTCCCCTCAAACTGTATGTGAAAATACTACTGCAAGCTTTGTGGTGCAAGCTGATGGTATGGCTACCTTAAGTTATCAATGGTATAAAGGAGGTGCGCAAATTGGTGGTGCAACTAGTACAAATTATTTGATTTCTCAAGTTGCTTTAACTGATGATGCAGATTATTATTGTATAGTTACTAATAGTTGTGGTGTCGATCAAAGTAATTCTATTGGATTATCTGTTGATTCAAGTGTTGTTATAAATTCCCAAAGTAGTGATTCAGCCCGCTGCGAAAATGAAAGTATGAGTTTCAGTATTGATGCAAATGGTAGTGGTTCTATTACATACCAGTGGTATTACGGTACAAATCCAATTTCGGGAGCCATATCAGATGAGTATATAATAACGAGTGTAAATATGGCAGACGCAGGTAATTATCATGTTCAAGCAAGTAATTTGTGTAATACATTATCTAGTACAGATAAATTATTAAATGTACACGCAAATCCTGTTGTTTCATTGGGTGATGATACTTCATTTTGTGATGGAGGAAGTGTTACGCTATCAGCAGGATATGGTATGCTAAGTATGTGGAGTAATGGCTCGTTCAATAATCAGATAAATGTTACATCTACAGGTT
>JAOZSY010000150.1 GCA_029939445.1 Bacteroidales bacterium | reverse complement strand
TATTTGGGCATGTATTTATAGTAGATACATCAAAAGCTAGTTCACCAATAGGACCCGCAGACCCACCTAAAGCAATAATTTCTGAAGCAAGAATTAAGTATTGTTCTTTATTTCCCCAATAGTAATTAGCATATGGACTTGGATAACCAGTAGTGCTATTTACTGTACTACCATTTCCAAAAATTAGAGAGGTAGAAGGGGCTCCACTTGAAGAAGCAACCCAAAATATTGTATCATTAGTATTTAGCCAAGGAGTAGTATATGGTGAACCTCCGAATATTGCTTCTGTTGATAATGAATCGCTAAACCATAGAATACTATCTACAGGTGCATTATTTGCTATTAATGTAGCAGGGCTAGCATAAGGAATTATTACAGGGTTTATAACTGTTGGAATAGAAGGTGAATGTTGTGATTCTACTACATAATAGGTGCTATCGTTGTATGCTACATTGTCTCCAATATAGTTAATCCATGCTTTTATATTGTATACGGAATCCATAATACTATTACTACCAACATATACTAAATTATTGAATTCGTACCATGCCGTATCGCCAGGAGCTACTGCTTGTGTAAACACCTCTGTAACAGGAGATAAAAAATTACTTTGGTAGCTGATTGTTGTTGGGTTTGTTTGCCCAACAGCATTAATAGTATCAATTCCAAGATTAGTTAATTGTATTCTTATTGTATCATGACTCATACCACAGTATTCATCAATATATTGAATAGCTAGTGCTTTAGCGTCCTTTGTTGGTATGCTATAATATGTTATACAAGTAGTGTCATTAATTGCGTTAGCATCAGTGCTGAGGCTAGAATATGCACAAATATTATTAATGCCAGCAGGGCTATTGAATGATGCTAAAGTTACAGTATCTCTTTGGAAAGGTAATAGAGTGCTATTATAATTATATACCACAGGAGTATTCCCATTTACAGTATACATAATATCAAAAGTAGTTAGAGTATCAAATCCGTAGTTTTTTATTATAACAATAGGTGTAATGCTTGCTCCCTGATAGGATGTGTCAGCAATATTAATTACTTTTATAGTACCAATATCGAATTGAATTAGTGGTACAATATCAATATAATAATCTTCAGTTTCGCCATAAGAATATGTACCACATGGCACAATGGAAATATTGTTACTTCCCACGGACTCTCTGCCAACAACTCTTAATTTATGCCTGCCTAGGGTTGCGTTGTTTGGAACAGTAAAGGTTGCCGTAGCGGTGTAATTACCATTTCCACTACCAAAATTAGCTATCTCTTCACCATTATCATTAAAGTTGCCATTATTATTGAAATCTATCCATGCTTTTGCCCCTTTTGTAAAATTACCTCCACATGAACCTAATGTTACACTTATTTGATAATTCATGCCTTGAGATAAATATGTGGAAATTGAAGAAAAATTACTATAAGTTGCGCATCCACCTCCACTAGTATTATTGCTTATGCTTTCTAAAATAACCTCATCAATTTTTGAGTCACTAGGTGTTGTTGCATACGAAGGGCAATAAATCAATGTGTCGTTTGTAATTACTTTTATAATAGAGTCATTACTAGGCTCAGTGTCGTAGTTTAGATTTGTATAAACTTTAAAGTTAAAAGATGCTGATTGACTTAAGTCTACTGTTTGACCAAAAGTAAATTCAGTGATATCACCAGAGTTCATGGTTTGAAATAAAGTATCATTTACAATAGGCGAAGAATTTAGTTGATAAGCTAATGGAATAGTATCTTTTGCAATGATTCCATAATTTGCTATACGTACTTTTACGTTAGTATTTGAATAAAGATAATAACCACTAATTGGAGATATTAATTCATAAATACTAAGATCGTTTTGTGGAATATTATTTACCTCTACAGTAAGGGGCATTAATGTACTATGGCAGCCAGTACTTTCTTGCGAAACGATAGTTAAGTTTGAATTTGCTGTACCAAAAGATGCTAATGCTGGACTTATAACCTCCCAATCTGAGGCATCATTATTATCAGAAAGGATTCTTACAGCACCAGGATGTGAACTTCCTCCCATAAGCGATCCTGTAAAGTCAGAAGAAGTAACAGTGCTTGAGCTTGGAAAATTTGCTCCATTTGAGGAAAACGCATCAACAACAACCCCATTTTCATCTGTAAGCCAATACGAAACAGGTGTATTTGAAGAAACACTTATATATGAAGTGTAAAATACATTATTTCCTGCTGGGCCTATTGTTAAACTACTAGCATAAACAGCTAGTACTATATCTCCACTAGCAATGACTGTATTTGCAGGAAAGGTGTATGAAACTGTATTATAATTAATTGTATATCCAGATAAATCACCGTCTATATCTCCTAGATTAGTAATTTCGATACCATCAAAATCAGTTGATGGTAAATATGATGGATAAGGAGAAGTGGCTCCTGGAGCAGTTTTATATTGTACGGTTTCGGTAATCTTAAAAATTGGATTGCCAACTGTTGTTCCAACCCAATATGTTGTAGTATCAAATAAAGCACCTGTTTGGTACCAACGATTTATTGATAACTCTTCATTGGAAGTATCTGTTTGGAACCAAATTAAGCTATCGGTAGATATTGCAGTTAGATTAACAGAACCACCATAAGAGATTAAAGTATCAGATACTATTGGAGGTAAAGGTGTGTATTTTGAAATTATTTCAATAAAAGAAGAGTCGTTATTGGCAATAAGATCTGAGGATAAGTTTACCCATGCTTCAATATTAAATGTAGAATCTTTACCGTGTGAATAAATATCTAAGTTGGCAAGGTTAGTAAATGTGTATAATAGAGTGTCGCCTGTTGCTATAGGATTGCTGATAGTTTCAGTTACTATTGAAGCGGTATGTGATAACCTATATGATGCAGTGAGGGCTCCATTAATATTAGCACTTCCCAAATTCTTTATTTGGATAGTAATGACCTCATTTGATAATCCACAACCATTGTTTATTGATGCGAAACTAATAATACTAGCATCCCATGGGGATGGGTCAAACTCATCAGCACCGATATCGGGCGTGCTTGTATTTCTTATGTGTCCGTCAATGTCAGTTGTAATGCCAAGTAATGGTATTGCTGTGGCATTCATTGAGTTATTTACTATGTGTAAGTTGGTTGAGCTTACAAAGTAAGGATTTATATTTATAGAATTTGTTTCGCCAGAAATAGTTTGCCAAGTAGTAAAATCAGATATGTTTCCATTTAAGTATGAGAAATTTGGAGCATTATAATTCCATAAATCATTATGGTGATTTATCCATAAACTTGTATCGACACTATTAGTATTGTATATATAACCCTGAGCGCTGTTAGCAAAAATATTGTTTATAAATTTTACGTTTTCCGTATAACCAGATGATATTTCGCCAAGGTAAACTGATGCACTATTAGGTTGGTAACCAGTAATATTAATGTTGTTGTAGTAAGTATATAAATTTTTAATAGTATAAAGCGATATACCTTTTGTATTAGTAGTTGCTGCAGTGCTTGCATTAACTTGAATAAAATTATTGTAAATAATAGCAGGGTCATTAGAATCAAAATCACATATGTTTATATTTATTCCTATGGATTGTTGAGAAACTGTTGAGTATATTTCATTATTATTAATTATAAGGCTTCCTGAATTACTATATATGTCAATACCAATAAAACTTCCTGTATTTATTATTGAGTTAGCATAAATAATGTTAGATGATATATTAGCAAATTTTGCGTTATTTAAGAATATAGCGGTTGAGAATACATTAGTAATATGATTATTATTTATATTCCAATTTAGTCCAATTATATCAGCATAAAGATTAATAGCAAAGGCGCTATTTATCATACTGTTATTACTAATGGTGATATTATTACCCATATTACCAATAATAAGTGACATATCATCATTGTCAATATTGGCTGAAATAGTATTTTTAATAATGTTGTTATTAATGGTAATATTACTAACATCATTTTTAAACACAAATACCCTAGCGTATGTGTTATCCAAAGCCTCAAATGTCATATTACTAAACGTAATATTTGATACAGCATCAACATTTACTACATAATTATTGTTAGTATCAATAGCTAAGTGTTTTACTATAACAGTAGAGCTGTCTCCTAGAGCTGATTGAAAGATTACGGTATTTACGGATGAATTTCCTGGGATATTATTAATATTAATTTGTTCATTATATACACCACTGTTTACATTAAAGACTACTGCAGAAGTAATTCCGCATTGATCCAGGGCAAGTGTAGCCTCTGCAAAATCAATAAAATCGGCACCAGTGCCTCCAATAGTGTATGTTCCACCCAAGCTACTTGCGCAACCGTAAAAGCTATATTGAGCTGTATCATTTATTATATTTTTATCAATTACACCATTTGGCATTTCTGACCAAGCAACAATAGTATGGCCACCTAATGTAGATGTAAGTGTATCCAGTATTATAGGAGACATTAAATCATCAGGTAGTATAGAATCAGTTGCAGTAAGCATAAAAGGTGTTTGGGCTATTCCATCATAAGTCCAACTTATTTGTCCATTTCTAATAGTATCAATTCCATAATTTTTAAGATCTACTTTAACTTCAAAATCGGTTCCAGCTATAACGCCAGTATTAGGGTTCAGAATATTTCGAACACCAATATCATTTGTAAGGTCACTACTTCCCAAAATATTAATTTTGATATTAGGCCTAACGCCCTGCGTATAACCACCAGTTAATGAACAACCTGTGCCGTTATCAACACCTCTAATCCATGTTTTGCCGGGCATAGACGTTGAGTATACTGTAGAATTTGATGTGTATGCAGAGTTGTCAAAGCAAACTTCTATTAATAAGTTACTAGCACCATTCCAAAGGAAAGGTGTTGATAGGTTAATTGTTTGCCAGCCAGTGCCAGCTACTGTATATGATGCAGGTGAATAAACAGAAGTTAAGCCAGGTTCAAAGCCAGTAAGTGTACTTAATGATGTATTAGTCATCTTAATAGTAAAACCATTCATTGCTTGAGTAGCATTGGTTATAACATTGAACGCGATGCTAGTAATTGGGCCAGCAAAAGCCCCACTTGCGTTAATTTCTGCTGCTGTATAAATAAATTGTGATCGCCCATCATGATAATAGGTGTAAAATGGAAATGAACTACTTGAAGTGCCATTACCTATTTCGGCTATACCTCCTGTGGTATATTTTGTTATATAACTGTATGTTGCAGTAGAAGCAGCATTATGCAAAAAAGACCCATCATAAGCTATTACATAATAATTTGTTGTGCGTCCGAAACCATAAAAAGGTATTTGGCAACTAAAAGTGTCAACGGTATTAGCATCATGAATCATAAGTATAGTATCTTGTTCGCCAAATGGCATGCAGTTTACAATACAATATGCAGAGTCAATGCCAGAATTATCACTAATTGAAGCATATATATTTACGGGGTCTCCTGAATAAACAGTGTCTTGTATTATTGGTGATAATAGGGTAATAGAAGGAGGAATAAGCTCTGATACCGCTGCAGTAACATAAATACTATCCAAAAACCAACCAGCTCTACCCTTATGACCAAGATTATTGCCATCAGCAAGCGCAAATCTAATCTTTACATTTGCTGAATTTGCTGCTAAGTTTGAAATGTCAAAAAGCTCATGTTTCCACCAATTTGATTGCGGGGTAGAAGCTACTCCTGGCTCCCATGAAGAATTATATGAGCCCTCATTAAAACGGTTTCCTATATTTCCAAACAAACCTGCGCCTAAATAATTACTAACCAAAGCGCGCTGCCATGTTAGTCCATTATCATTAGAAACTTCTATATAAGCACTATCAAATATTGTCACCTTGCAAATTTGGTCAAATGCTAGGTAAACGCTATAATTACCTAATGTACTAAAAGAGGCAGTAGTTGTTAACCATGTTATACCTCCCAGTGGAACATATACTGAGTCACTTTTTAATCCTTGACTTGCGAGCCTAGTATTAATACCCCAAGTGGAACCTCCACTTGTAACTGAGGTAGTTGATGTTAAGCCGATAGTTGCTCCTTCAAAATTTTCAGTAAAAACTTGCGCTGAAATTTTTATATAAAAAAAAGAAAAAATAATAAGAATAGATAATAGAGTTTTCATTTGTAATAAAAGTTAGTTAAATTGGCATACAAAAGGGGTGTTTATTAAAAAACCAAATATAACTAATTATCAGTGCTAAGCAACAATTATTATATATTTGGGGCTAGTGTTATTAGTTGCCTTGCTTTTATCAATTTTAGAGTTTAGAGTATAATATTATGAAGCTTTAGGTGTATTCTACAAACCTAATAGGAAAATTAAAAAAAAACGGAAATTCTTAATTTTCTTGTATTTATATAAAATTTAAATATGATTAATAGCAGGTAATTATACTTGTTATTGATTATCTAATCCTTCGTATATTGAATTTTTACTCTTAAACTCAGGAACAA
>JAOZSY010000388.1 GCA_029939445.1 Bacteroidales bacterium | reverse complement strand
CCTCATTAGCTATGGGGATTAGAGTCTTAATACTTGCTTATGAATAATTAATCGTATTTACAATAGGTCTTTACTTGAAAACGCAAAATTATGTTATCTAAAATTTCTATGCAATAGTACTGAGTATGAACCTCAAAGAACCTCAGTGAAGGATTTTCGTTACCCTTTGTTATTTTTAAAAAAAAGGTAACGATTTTGACTTTAAAAACAGCATTAAACGGCAATCTACGGCGTTTAATTCCATAAAAAAAGCGTGAAGTTCGTTGACATTCACGCTATTGCAGTTTACTGCTATTTTAAAAGCGGAGAGAGGGGGATTCGAACCCCCGGTACAGTCTCCCGTACACATGTTTAGCAAACATGCGGTTTCAGCCACTCACCCACCTCTCCAATGGTGATCTGATTTGCTCAAATGCGAGTGCAAAAGTAATGTTTTTTATGAGTTCTACAAGGAATTCTATAAATATATTTTCGCTTTTCTGTTTGGGATTCTTTTATTGCTTGAAACTCTGTCTATTGCTGTAGTTTAGCTTTATTTATAAACACAATTGCGGCAATAAATGCAATAAGATAATACATTATTTGTGCGATAGTATAGGCTATTATAACACTAAAATAGCTGCCATAGAATTTATATGCCATAACAATACTAATCCATATCATTGCCAAATGCAGTATGTCGAAAATAAGCATAGTCCTTTGTTTGTTCAATCGAATATAAATAAAAGAAAGTGATGATGTTATAAACTGAGCTCCATATGCAAATACAAGGATTTTTAGTGTTGCTACCATTTCAATCCACTGCTCACCAAGAATAAATACAATGGCATTGGAAGGAATTATTTCCACAATAATAATAATCAAAATGCTGATTGTTGATAGTATAGCTGCGTTTTTTAGATAAAAGTTTAATAGTTCTTTTCTGCTTTTATGTTCATGTATTTCTTTGAAAAATACTTGAGAGAATGCCTGCGACATAATGCCAAAAGCCACAGCTACATATACTACAGAAACACCAATTATACCCGCAGCAGTAGTCCCGAAATAACGACTTATCAATGCAATAAAAACCACATTAATAAAATTGCCTACGAAAACTGAAGGCATCGAAAATGTAGGAAACCTATAATTCTTTTTTAATATATGCTTTGTTTTATCAAAATTAAACTTTGTAAATGATGCTAAATCATACCTGATAAAGTTTATCAAAAGAAATAGCAAAGAGAAAAATTCGCCAATAATTCTTCCAATAATAAGTCCGTTATTTAGTGAGATCTTTCCTAGGATAAGTTTTGAAGATTCAGCAGTTATAGATTTCGAAATCTTAGCAGCAGCTATTGTTTTAAATTCCTTTTTCCTATTATTCCAAAAATTTAATATTTCGCCAAAACTTACAAATATAATTGTAAGAGGTATTAGCATTATATAATTGCCAAGTTCCTCAGCTTTAAATAATTCGGAAATAGGCTTTGTAAAGAGCTTAAGAATAATAGTGATTACAATTGTAAAAATTAGGGCAATTATTGCAGCCCCCCAAAAAAGATGTTGGGCATTATCGTCACTTTCTTCGTTTACGATGGCTAACTCATATTTAAAAGAAGCAATACTGGCTAATAATAGACTAATGGAGGTGTAAATTGCTAAAATACCGAAATCGGAAGGCGTGAAGAACCATTTCTGAAGGATAGGCAATAGCATGAAAGGAATAGCCTGTGCCAATACGCTTGCACTTAGTAGGGTAATTACGTTTTTCCAGAACTCGTTATTTGTTATGTTTTTTAGCACCTATTTTTATATTGTATTAGCATTTAACGCGAAAGTATTAAAATTATTCTTAAAAAACTCTTTATTCTCTGTCAATAATTTTTAGTTATGCTAGGTTTCATATTCTATAATGTCGCCTGGCTGACATACCAATGCATTGCAAATAGCTTCAAGAGTAGAGAATCGGATAGCCTTG
>JAOZSY010000021.1:5578-21269 GCA_029939445.1 Bacteroidales bacterium | reverse complement strand
CGCTAGACTTAGGATCTAGTGTCGAGAGACGTGGGGGTTCGAGTCCCTTCATCCGCACCAATTTTGAGTTCAAGCACTATTCTTGAATATTAAATGCACCCGAGAGGTGCATTTTTTTTTAATTTAATAAATACTTAAAATTTGTTGTAATGAATATTACTCAAAAATCAACAAGCGATTTAGCTTTGCAACTTACAATGAAAGTTGTTGAAAGTGATTACGCTGAAGAGGTGAAAAAATCTCTTACTAATTATCGTAAACAAGCTAATATTCCAGGTTTTAGACCAGGAATGGTGCCTTTTGGAATGATTAAGAAACAATATGGAGAGGCAGTAACTGCTGATGTTGTTAGTAATCTTATCGGAACAGAAATAGATAAATATATTAAAGAGCAAAAGCTTGAAATATTAGGACAACCTATGCCTGATACTGAAGAGCAAAAGCTAGTTGATTTTAAGAATGAAAAAGAGTTTACTTTTAATTATATCATTGGTTTGAAACCAGAGATAGACTTTAAGGTAGATGAGTCTTATAAGATTCAGTATAATAGATTGATGGCTCAAGACGAGGATGTTGATAAATATATTGATGAGGCTCGCATGAAAATGGGAACTCAATCAAACCCCGAAACTGCTTCTGAAAATGATGTAGTAATGGGTACTCTTACTGAACTTGCTGAGGATGGTAAGGAAACTAAAGAAGGTGGAATTGTAAATGATAAAGCAACTTTTAGTTTAGAAAAAATTAAGCTTAAGACTATTAAGACTAAGTTTGTAGGCAAAAAAGTAGGTGCTGCTATCAAGTTTAATCCTGCTAAGGCTTTCAAGAGCGATGCTGAGCTAGCTACTATATTAGGAATTACTGCTCCTGAAGCTGCTGATATTAAAGGTGATTTTAAATTTGATATTGTTGAAATTAGCCATATTGAAGAAGCTGAAATGAATGAAGAATTCTTTTCTAAAGTATACCCTGGTGCAGAAATTAAAACTGAAGCTGATTTAAGAGCTAAGGTAACTGAAGATATTGAGAAATCATATGAGGCTGAGTCTGACCGTAGTTTTTATAACGACGTTATAGAGGCCATTATCGAAAAAACAAATTTAAATTTACCTGACGCATTCTTAAAAGAGTGGATTCTTGAGTCAAATCGTCGTGAGGAGAAAGACCAACAAATTTCTAGAGAGGAATTAGAAGGTCAGTACGAGGGTTACCGTGATACTCTTCGTTGGCAGTTGCTAGAGGAAGATCTTATTGTTAAGAACGACCTTATAACTTCTGAGCAAGAGTTAAGAACAAGAGTAGGTGAGATTTTAGGACTTCAAGCTTTCGGTGGACAAACTGAAGGAAATGAAGAAATTCTTAAACAAGTTACCGATTCGGTAATGCAAGATCAAGAGCAAATTAAGCAAGTATCTCAGCAAATTGTTGAGCAAAAGCTTACTAAGTTATTTAAAGATAATATTAAGCCAGAAGAGATTAATATTAGCTATGATGATTTTGTAAAAATGATGACCAAAAGAGCGGCAAGTCAGAAGAAGTAATTAGGCAAGTCGATTAATAGATATATAAAGCTCACAATTTACTGTGAGCTTTTTTTTATGCTTTGTTTTAACGGATTTTATGCTCTTGCAAATGTAGAATGGTTTATAAAAATCACTATTTTTGCATTAATTGAAATGGCAAAGTGAATATTCCTTTCACATTATTAATCATTTAATAAAAAACACAATAATGGATTATAACGAATTTAGAAAATATGCTACTAAGCATCATGGTATAAATAGTATAGCATTTGATCAATACTCTTCTGCTGTATCTAATAATTATATTTCACCAACAATTATAGAAGAGCGTCAACTTAATGTTGCAAGTATGGATGTGTTTTCGAGATTAATGATGGACCGTATTATTTTCTTGGGAGTACCAATTGATGATTATGTTGCAAATATAATTCAAGCACAGTTGTTATTTCTAGAATCAGTAGATGCAACTAAGGATATTCAAATATATCTTAATACTCCTGGAGGCTCTGTATATGCAGGTTTAGGTATTTATGATACTATGCAATATATTAAACCTAGTGTGGCTACAATTTGTACAGGAATGGCAGCATCTATGGGTGCTGTATTATTATGTGCTGGCGAAAAAGGACGTCGTTCGGCTCTTCCTCATTCAAGGGTATTAATTCACCAACCTATGGGTGGTGTTTCGGGGCAAGCTTCGGATATTGAGATTACTCATAACGAAATTCAGAAGCTTAAGAAAGAGCTTTATGAAATAATATCGACTCACTCTAATAAAACTTATAAGCAAGTTTGGAAAGACTCAGACCGCGATTATTGGATGACTGCTGAAGAGGCTTTAAAGTATGGTATGATTGACGAAATTCTTAAGAGAAAGTAATATTATCATAGGTTTATTTGTTTATAATACATATGCAAATGAACTAATATAATAATCATTAAAATAGCTTGCTAAATATTTTTGGTATAGCTTTTAATGAGTAGAAATAAAAGAAAAGATGGCAAATAAAAAAGACGATGTATGTTCCTTTTGTGGTAGAAAGCGTAAGGATGTTCAAATTTTGATTTCGGGTATTGAAGGACATATATGTGAGCATTGTGTAGACCAAGCAAAAGATATAATAGGTGAGGAGGTTGCTAGTAAAAAGGGCTCGGGTGCTAAAGAGCTTAAATTGATGAGACCTATTGATATTAAGAGTTATCTGGATGAATATGTTATTGGGCAGGATGAGGCAAAACGAGTTATTTCGGTAGCAGTTTATAATCACTATAAGCGTATCAATTACAATATGATCCATCGTAAGAATAAGGATGATGTTGAGATTGAAAAGTCGAATATATTATTGGTAGGAGAAACAGGAACAGGTAAAACATTAATAGCTCGTACTATTGCCAAAATGCTTGATGTGCCATTTTGTATTGCTGATGCTACCGTACTTACCGAGGCGGGTTATGTTGGCGAAGATGTGGAGAATGTATTAGTAAAACTGCTACAAGCTTCAGATTATAATGTTGAAGCAGCAGAGCGAGGCATTGTTTTTATTGACGAAATAGATAAGATTGCTCGTAAAAGTGATAATCCTTCAATAACTCGTGATGTTAGTGGCGAAGGTGTGCAGCAGGCTTTATTAAAGCTTCTTGAGGGCTCGGAAGTAAATGTTCCACCACAAGGAGGGCGTAAGCACCCCGATCAGAAAATGATAAAAGTGAATACTAAGAATATATTATTTATTGTTGGTGGTGCTTTTGATGGTATCGAGCGCAAAATTGCTAGCAGAATAAATACCAATGTAATTGGTTATAATAAAAAAGGAACCGATGTAATTGATAAAGATAATTTGCTGCAATATATATCTCCATTAGATGTTCGTAGCTTTGGTCTTATTCCTGAAATTGTAGGACGTTTACCTATGCTTACTTACCTTCATCCACTTACTAAGGAAACTTTAAAACGTATAATTAGTGAGCCTAGGAATTCTCTTTCTAAGCAGTTTCATAAGTTATTCGAAATGGATGGAATTGAGATTGTTTTTAAGGAAAGTGGTAATGATTATATTGTTGATAAAGCGATAGAGTTTAAACTAGGTGCTCGTGGTTTGCGCTCAATTGTGGAGGCAATTCTTACAGAGGCAATGTTTACTCTACCTTCGGATAATAAGGTTAAGAAATTGGTTGTTGATGGTAAATATGCTAAAGCTCAGCTAGAGAAAACTAACTTTGCCAAGTTATCGGCTCTATAGGATTTTTTCAATTTCAAAAAAAATGCCGAAATCATAATTTGATTTCGGCATTTTTTATTAGTATTTTCTTAATTTTAGATTACAAACTCTTCTTAACAAACTTAGTTAAGATAACAATCTGTTGTCCTTCAACTTTTCCTTCAATTTGTGTAGGCTCATCTTCCACAAGTCTAATCCTGCGAACAGCAGTACCTCGCTTTGCATTTATACTAGAGCCTTTTACATTTAAAGTTTGAGTTAGTAAAACAGTATCGCCATTCTGAAGAATATTGCCATTGCTATCAATATGCTTAGGCTTATCTTCTTCCCCGTCACCATTACTTTTTGCCCAAGCCAAGGTTTCTTCGTCAAGATATAGCATTTCGAGCAAATCGTTTGGCCATCCATGAGATTTTAATCGACTTAGCATTCTCCATGCCATTACTTGTACCGCAGGCACTTCGCTCCACATAGTATCATTTAGGCAGCGCCAATGAATTACGTCAACTTTATCATTATCCTCAATTTGTGTTTTGCAGTTTTCGCATATATATATGCTTTTTGCAATATCATCACTTTCAATTGGAGGAATTTTATATGCTCCCAAATTATTTATAGATCCACAAAGCTCACACTTCGATCCACTACGTTTTTCAAGTTCTTTTACCATTATTGTTTTCGTCTTTTTCTTTTAGATTTAAAACTCTGGAAAGTCATAATAGACTGTAATACAGCTCCGATTAGTGGCTTAGGATTTTCTACAATATTTGTAAAAAACCTAGTTTTAATGGAATCAAAAGAGAAATATTCTTTAGACTCTTCAACGGCAAATCCTAATTCGCTATCGGTTTGTTCACTTTTAATTTGGGCGTTTTCAAGTGCAGTGTTTAAGTCTTCCATACAAGATATCTTTCCAATTTCGGTAGAAGGATGAATATCTTTAAAGCTTAATTCTCCAACTATTCCTTTTTGAATAGGGATGTACAATAATTGTTTTCTAAATATGAATATAATAAGCCCTACCAATAAGTAGAAACCACTAACAATCAAGGCGGCAGTTGAAGCTCGTCCAATATAATCTTCGTACCAAGCAATAAATGCATGAGAAAGAAAAAGAGTTAGAAATAAGAATATAAAACCGAGAATTAGCCCTAATACAAAAAGAGGAACTAAGCGGCTTAGTTTTTTTGTCAAAAACAAACTATATAAATCAATTTTTGCATTTATTGATTCTTTAATTTGATTTGGCAATTCGTTAATTGGATTCTCTGAATCAGAAAAGCTCATATTTATACCTCCTTAGCTTTGTTTTTAGAATTCTTTAGTGCTTCTTCTGCCATTTCTTTCATATCATTGGCAATTTCTTCAGCACTTATTGTAACTCCAGCAGCTTTCTCTTTTGCTTTACTAGCATATTCTGCTCCCTTTTCAGTAGCATCAGCAGCTTTCTCTTTAATATCAGCAGCAAACTCTACTCCTTTTTCGCTTACAACATCAATAAAATCATTTACTTTATCAAGCATTTCATCCTCAAGGTCGTTTAGTTTATTGGCTAATTTTTCGCGAGTAGCCTCTCCTTTTTCGGGAGCTAATAATAGCCCTATTGCTACACCTGCAGCAGCACCTGTAATGGCACCAATTAGGAAATTTCTTAAGCTTTTTGAATTATCACTCATACCATATTTGTTTTTTAATCTATATATAATCCAACTATTACGATTTTATTATGAAAAGGTTATAGTTTTTTAATGCAATACCCAATATATTTTATAAAGCCTATTTTTCAATAGCTTCAATTCCTGGCAATACTTTGCCTTCTAAGTATTCGAGCATAGCCCCGCCACCAGTTGAAACATAGCTAAGCATATCTCCAAGGTCATATTTATTAATAGCAGCTACTGAGTCGCCACCACCAATTGCAGTAAATGCACCTGAAGTACTTGCTGCAGCAACGGCTATTGCTACTCCTTTAGTTCCTTTACTAAAATTATCCATTTCGAAAACGCCCATTGGGCCATTCCAAAGTACAACACGGCTATCTTTTACTGCCGTTGCAAATCGCTTAAGGCTTTCAGGCCCAATATCTAAGCCCATCCATCCATCATCAATTTTGTTTGAGTCAACAACTTTATAGTTAGCGTTATTATCAAATTTGTCAGCAGCAATTACATCAGTAGGTAGGTAAATATTAACTCCCGCAAGAACCATTTCGTTAAGAATTTCGCTGGCAAGTTCAAGTTTATCTTCTTCATAAAGCGAACTTCCAATCTCGCCACCCATAGCTTTTATAAAAGTAAAACTCATGCCACCACCAATTATCATATTGTCAACCTTAGGAATAAGGTTTCTAATGATATCAATTTTTGAGGAAACCTTAGCGCCACCAATTACTGCTGTATATGGATTTTCTTTAGTATTTAATGCTCTTTCTAAATTTTTAACTTCGTGCTCCATAAGGAATCCAAAGTATTTGTTATTAGGAAAAAATTCTGCTATTACAGCAGTAGAAGCATGACGTCGGTGTGCTGTACCAAAGGCGTCGTTAACATATACGTCAGCAAGTGAGGCCAATTCTTTAGCCATATTTTCATCACCTTTTGTTTCGCCTGGGCAATAACGAAGGTTTTCCAATAGCATAATATCACCATCCTCAAGTTCAGATGCAGTTTTCTTTACTCCTTGAGATAATACTTCGCTAACAAACTTTATAGGTTTGCCAATAAGTTTTGCCAACTCCTTGGCAATAGGCTGTAATGAATACTTAGCAATCTTTTCGCCTTTCGGACGACCTAAATGCGACATTAGTATCACCGCTGCTCCATCATCAACTAATTTCTGAATTGTTGGCAATGCACCAATTATTCTTGTATTGTCGGTTATCTCTTGCTGGTCGTTTAATGGCACATTAAAATCCACTCGCACTATTACCTTCTTGCCTTTAAGACTAATTTCCTTAATTGATTTCATATGTTTCGTATGTTTCGTATGTTTTTTTTATTCCAATATATATTAGAGCTAAATTACATTAGTATCTATTAGTTTATGTAGATAATAAATGCACTATAATATTAATAGTATGCAAAGATAACATTCTAACGCAATTATTGCAAGATTGCTATTAAATAGTATCATAATTTTTCATAGCTTTGACTTTTCATATTTTATCGTTTACAAATCTAAGATCACATTATGTTACGTATACTTACATTAAGTTTTTTATTGATATTATCGTCCATAGCCATTGCTCAATCGTTATTAACTGAAGAAGAATTAGAAAAGCAAGAAGTTTATACCGACTTTGAGAAAGCATTGAAAAATTCTGGAGAAGTTGTTATTTTAGACCTATCGAGCCAAGGGCTAACAGAAATTCCTAAAAATGTATATCGATTTAGAAATCTACAGGTACTAATAGTTTCTGATAATCAGATATATGAGCTTCCAGAGGGTCTTAGAAAACTAAGAAAATTACAGAGATTGTATATTGATCATAATAATATTGAAAATTTATTTTTTGATACTTCTGATGATCGCAATTTTGAGAACCTTGAAGAAATATATGCAGGATATAATCCATTAAAAACCATTCCTGAAAACCTTAAGGACTTTCAATTATTAAAAGTTAGCCTAGCGGGTTGTAAATATCTCGACCTTAAAGTAGTATTTACTCCTTTGGCAAGAATACTAAGTCTTGAAAGTCTTGATTTGAGTCATCTTAACCTTGATACCATACCTTTTGAAGTAGCAAATTTGGCAGGGCTAAGATCTCTTGATTTAAGCTCAAATCCTGCAATGGCATGGGACACTAGTTTTAAATTTATTTCTCAGAATAAGAATATTATGGAATTAATTCTTAAGGATAATAAATTTTCTAGAGTGCCAGAGGAAGTGAAATTATTCGACAGATTGCAATCTATAGATTTAAGTAATAACGATAAGCTTAAGCTGCCAGATGTTATTGAAACATTAAAGGGTGTAAGATTCTTAAATTCATTAACATTATCGAATTGTAAAATAAATAAGCTTCCAAAAAATATTGGTGAGCTTAAAGTACTTTGGGAATTAGATTTATCTCATAACGAAATTGCATTTTTACCAAGAGAAATTGGAGGCCTTGTTCAGCTCGAATCATTTGACCTAAGATATAATCAAATTCAAGAGTTGCCAGAGGAGTTTGCATATCTTCTGAACCTTGAGAAGCTTTATTTATCGAATAATCCATTGGAGTTTATGCCTGAAGGTATGAGTAATATGAAAGATATGAAATATCTTGAAGTTCCTAAAAAGACTCTTGAAAAGGATGTTAGAAAATCGCTTGATGATTGGTTTCCTTTTGCCGAAATTAATTATATAAAAACCGATGAGCAGCAAGAGGAATAAAAAACTCCTTACAATATATTAGCAACGCCCTCGTTAAAGGCAGACACACATATATGAGAAGCTTATGACCGTAAAAAAATTACTGGTATTTATACTAATATTTAGTTTTGCATTTAGTATTGTAGGGTGCCGAAGTATGCGAATAAAGCATAAGCGAAAGAGAGATGCTCGAAAGATTGAACGAGAGAAAGAGCAGCGAGAGAAAGAGGCAATGGCTGAATATCAGGCTAAAGTTGAGCGCCAAGGGAATATTCAAACTCCAGAAACTAGAAAAAGAATGAAAGCTCAGTTTAAAAAATCTGAGCAATACCATAGTCACCGAAAAGAGTTTTTCTTAAAACGATGGTGGAAAAGCCTATTCGGCAATAAAAGAAAAACAGGAAATCGTGGACAAGGGTAACTCTTTTGGAATGTAGAATATTTTGTTCTGCATATAGCTTCAATTGACTTTTTCATCTTATCATAAAAATTATTAAAAACAGTGGTTTCCCCCATTATTTGCTATTTAGATTGATTTTAAATTGATTTTTTAATATACATTTGCAGTATTCAAATACTTAAATTGAATTATAGAATTAATTAGAAATATATAAACATAAAAATACAATGGCAAAAATTACATTACAAGCTAATGCTATCAATACAATTGGTAACCTACCAGCAGTTGGAACACAAGCTCCAAATTTTGAATTAGTAGCAAACGATTTATCAGTAAAAACATTAGCTGATTATGAAGGAAAGAATATTATTTTGAATATTTTTCCAAGTTTAGATACAGGTACATGTGCTGCTTCTGTTCGTAGATTCAATGCGGAGGCTTCAAAATTAGAGAATACAGTTGTTTTATGTATTTCTAAAGACCTTCCTTTTGCACAAGCAAGATTTTGTGGCGCTGAAGGTTTAGATAAAGTATTTACTCTTTCTGATTTCCGTACAGGTGCTTTCGGTAAGGATTACCAAGTAGAAATTGCCGATGGCCCACTTGCAGCTCTTGAGAGTCGTGCAGTAGTTATCATTAAAGACGGTAAGGTGTCATATACTCAGCAAGTTTCTGAGATTGTTGATGAGCCTAACTACGAAGAGGTTTTTGCAGCTTTATAATCTAGAGCTTTAAAAAATATTAAATGGGTGAAGAATTATAAATTCTTCACCCATTTTTTGTGCTTTATAATTATTAAAAATTATAATAATTTCCATCTTGTATTAGTATAAATATTCCTCCCATATTCTAAGTATAATTATCTCTATTGCTGTATAATTAACAGTGAAAAATGTTTACATTTGCATCCACACACATTAATATAATTATATGTTACGAATTATTACTTTGCTACTAATAGGAATATTAGTATTTACTACAATTGGATTTTCTCAGAATAACAGAAATCTTAGCTCTCAAATCACAGTTTCACAATCTGATAATGCTCCATTGCGAACTGTTGTTGATAATGGAATAAATGGAATTACTGTTTCCTATAGTTTTGGTGAGTTAAACTATTTTGAGAAAACGCATAATAAAGAAATCTTTGCTACTTATAGCATTACAGATTTTAGCCATTTACAAGAAGTAGGGAAACCTGCACTTCCTTCGCATATAGATTTAATTGCAATTCCGGATGGTGCAGAATATGAATTGCGGATAAATAATGATGTGCCAATGGTTGAAAACACAAAGCGCATATACCCATCACTGCAGCCTGCAAGAGATACCGAAGGCGCTCCGGAGCCAAAATTTGAGATTAATAAAGAGTTTTATAAAGTAGATCAGGTATATCCTCAGCAAAGCGTAAGAATTATTGGTGAGATGAAATACCGTGGTATAAGAATGGCAATGGTAGAAATTTGCCCAATGCAGTATAATGCAGCTACATCAAAAATATATAATCATAGTGATATTAATTATGAGATTATATTCACAGGAGCCAATGCGTTTACTGACTTTTCAAAACATACCGAAACATTCATAAATCAGATTATAAATTATCCTCTAAATTATAATTCCTTCACTAAAGAAGCGAAGAGTTTTTATGCTAATAATGCTCAAACGAAAACAGCAAATAGCAAGAATTATATTATAATAACCCATAGTGATTTTGATGCCGCAGCAGATTCAATAGCAAATTGGAAAAGACAAATGGGATATAGCGTTGAGGTAGTATCGTCGAGTAATTGGACATCAGCAGGCGTAAAGTCTGCAGTACATACTCGCTATCAGGCATGGACTCCAAAACCTGATTATTTATTGATAATTGGTGATAATGAAGATGTACCTTCTGAAATACACTATATTAGTGGCGAGGACTATGGTACTGATCTTTATTACGTTTGTATGGATGGGCCTACCGACTTTATTCCAGATATGGCAAAAGGTAGAATCTCACCGAGTAATTCTACTAATGCAATGATGCAGGTAATGAAGATTATTAATTATGAACGAAATCCGCCTATTGATACTGCTTTTTATCAAAATGGTATTAACTGTGCTCAGTTTCAAGATGATGATAATGATGGCTATGCCGATAGAAGATTTCTGCACACAAGTGAAGATATAAGAAACTATGTAACAACTAAAGGATATACTTCAGAGAGGATTTATTATACAGATGCTAGTGTTGTTCCTACAAATTTCAATAATGGATATTATTCTACAGGTCAAGCGTTGCCATCTGTTTTATTAAAATCAAACAATTTTAACTGGAATGGCAATTCTACCGATATTGCTACAGCAATAAATGCTGGCAAGTTCTTTGTTTTTCATCGCGACCATGGTTATGCTGGCGGATATGGTTGGGCACATCCTTATTTTACAAACAACAAAATATCATTACTTAATAATGGAGATAAGCTTCCTGTAGTTTTCAGTATTAACTGCCATACAGGAGAATTTACTCTACCATCATGTTTTGCTGAAACATTTATGAGAAGAACAAATGGCGGAAGTGTTGGTATTTTTGCAGCTTCATACTATAGTTATAGTGGTTATAACGATGGTTTTTCCATTGGCTTAATTGATGGTATATGGTCTAATCCAGGTATGATTCCAGCCTTTGGCAGCGGAGGTGTTAGTAATCCTAATGTAACAGCTCATAATGATATTACAAAAATGGGAGATCTTTTAAATCATGGTCTTACAAGAGTTATTCAAACCTGGGGCGGAGGAACTTCTGCTAATAAATACACTCATGAGTTATTCCATTATTTTGGCGACCCAGCAATGCGTATTTGGACCCAATCTCCGGATTCTATTACTGCAAATATTGGTGATACTATATTGTGTTCGGCAACAGGTTTTGCTATAAATAACTGTAATGTAAGTGATGCTACCGCTACAATTTCTAAAAATGGATTACTTATAGGTACAACTACATTAGTAAATGGAAGTGGAATAATTCCTATAAGCTCTTTACAAGGAGCTTATTTTACCGTCACTATTTCGGCAAGAAATCATATTCCAATAACTAAAACAGTTTTATTAGGAGGAGGTTCTAATATGGGAATTTATAAAGAGAAGAGTAATAATACATGTTTTGGTATAGACGAAGCACATATTGAAGTATTTCCTGCATGTGGCACTCCACCTTATAGCGTTATGTGGTCAAATGGTGATACTACTAATTTGATTTCAAATATTGCCACAGGTGTATATACTGTTATTATTAGCGATAATTCTAATAATACTGTTTATGATACAATTGAAGTATTAGGGCCAAGCTCAGCAATACAACTTGCTTCTAATATTACCGATCCGCAATGCTACTTTATGAGTAACGGAAGTGTTGCAGTAACGCCAAATGGCGGGATTGCTCCATATACTTACGAATGGTCTACAGGAGGAAGCGATTCTGTTATATATGATGTTTCGGCAGGAAATTATTCCCTTACTATTACCGATGATTTTGGTTGCGAGAAAACTCAAACTTTTACCGTATCTCAACCAGCAGCACTAAGTATGGCTACCTCTTTCAGAAACGACTCCACAGGAAATTGTGATGGGATAGCTACAGCAGCAGCTAGTGGAGGTACTTCTCCATACAACTTTCTTTGGAACGACCCTGCCTCTCAAACAACATCTACAGCCACAGGATTATGCCCTGGATTATATAAGATTATTCTAACAGATAATAATGGTTGCTCCACACAAAAGTCCTTATATATTATTAGCACCCTTGGTATTGAAGATGTTCATTCTAACGATATGATAAAAATATCACCAAATCCTTCAATTACGGGTTTGTTTAATATTAGCTTTACAAAGAGTAATAATAGCCGTTATAATCTTAAATTATATAACTCCATTGGAGAGTTGATATTTGTTAAAACTATAATTGCTAATAATGATAATAATGAAGAAATAGATATTTCAAAATATGCTAAAGGAGTTTATTATTTGCATATTAATAGTGAGAATAATTCGAAAGTATATAAATTAATTTATAGTAATTAATTAAGATTCAGGCATTATGATACATAAAATACAAATAATACTAGCTCTTTTTATTTTTAGTACTACTAGTTTAACAGCACAACAAAATGAAGCTGAAGTTATTGCTGACATTCTGAGTCAAGATGCAATCTATCAATGTTCGCATACAAAGCAAAGAAGCTTAGCAAAGGCATTTAGCAAGGCCGCAGCTACTCCTACTTTTGCTGGTAAAAATATTGATGTAAAATATCATAGAGCAAAATGGAATATAAATCCTAATCAGAGCTACATTAGTGGCTCAGTATATACTCAATTTAGTACTATTGAGAATAATGTTTCCATTATTACTTTCGAACTAGACACTGCTATGGTAGTAGATAGTGTACTTTATCATAATTCACTAATTTCTCATTCTGATAGTGGAGATTATTTACTTAATATATACCTACCTGCTGCATTAGCAATTAATACTTTAGATTCTTTAGAAATATTTTACCAAGGAACTCCTGGTCAATCAGGTTTTGGATCTTTTATACAAACTACGCATGCCGGTACTCCAATTGTATGGACACTTTCGGAGCCATATGGTGCTAAAGAATGGTGGCCATGTAAGAATGATTTAAGCGATAAGATAGATTCGATAGATATATATGTAACAACTCCTATGGGAAATCGTGCGGCATCAAATGGCTTGCTTATTAGTGAGAGTACTGTTGATAACAAAAGTACTTACCATTGGAAGCATTTACATGCAATACCTACTTATTTAGTGGCAATAGCAGTAACAAATTATGCTGTATATTCGGATTTTGCAAATATAGTATCTGGTCAAGTGGAGGTTCTTAATTATGTATTTCCTGAAGATTTAACTTATGCTACTAGCCGAACTCCTAATGTGGTAACTTTTATTGAACTATTTAGTAATCTTTTTATTGATTATCCATTTCAAGATGAGAAATATGGCCATGCGCAATTTGGCTGGGGTGGAGGAATGGAACATCAAACCATGAGTTTTATGGGTGGTTTTAGTGATGCTTTAATGGCTCATGAACTAGCTCATCAATGGTTTGGTGACCTTGTAACTTGTGGTAGCTGGCACGACATATGGCTTAACGAAGGTTTTGCTACATATCTTACCGCACTTACTTACGAGCATACTCCTGGCTCTCCATATTGGGAACTATGGAAAAGTGGAACAAAAGATGACGTTCTAGAATATAATTCGGGGAGCGTGTATTGTGATGATACTACTAGTGTAAGCAGAATTTTTAGTAGTAGGCTATCGTATAGTAAAGGCGCATATGTATTACATATGATGCGTTGGAAGGTTGGAGATTCTGCTTTTTATGCGGGATTGCAAAACTACCTTTCTGATCCAAATCTTAGTCATGGATATGCAAGAACATCAGACTTGCAATACCATATCGAAACAGCAAGTGGGATGAGTCTTACAGAGTTTCTTAACGATTGGTTTTATGGAGAAGGAAGCCCTGTATATGATATTACTACAAATCAAGTGGGAATTGATAGCATCACAATTACAATAAATCAAACAACTACAAATCCTGCAGTAAGTTTCTTTGAAATGCCAGTTCCTATTCGTTTAAAGGGTCCGCAATTTGATTCTATTGTTCGACTTGAGAATACTTTCTCGGGCCAAGTGTTTACTATTGGTGTAAATACTTATATAACCGAAGTAGAGTTTGATCCAGAGATGTGGCTATTGGCGGAAGCTACAATTAATACTAATACCGGTATAAACAAATCAAATATTGAAAGCACTATTTCGTTAGTGTCAAACCCAACAAAAGATGTAGTTTTAGTAGAATCTGACGATATTATTAAGAGTATTTATGTATATGATGCTCTGGGTAAAGAAATACAGGCTTTGTATAACATTGATTTACAGTCTACAATAATTAATTTGTCAAATAATGTAACCGGAATCTATTTTCTGCGTATTAGCACCTCCCAACATACTTATGTTAGGAAGGTGACTAAATACTAACTATGACAACTAAACTATTGCTCTTTATTTTATTTGGATTAATGACGCAACAACTTTTTGCTCAACCAGAAGTATTAAGTGTTAGTGGACAATATTATAATGAAAATATATTTATTTATAATCCAACAGTCGGGGATAAATTCAGTATCCAAAGTTTAAGAATTAACGATACAGAGATAAGTAGCAACTTTTCCTCCAATGGTATTGAAATAGACTTAGGTTCATACAATTTGAAAAAAGAGAATCCTATTATTATCTCAATTGTATATGACTCGGCACATCCGCCAGTAATTATAAACCCTGAGGCAATAATGCCCCTAGAAAGTTTTAGAATTTCTAAACCTAGATATCTTAAAAATAATAAGTTAAGATTATCAATTCAGGGAGTACCTCGTAATACTCCTATAATTGTAGAACAGTATAAATGGGATACATGGCGCGAGGTTGCAAGTGTAAACTCAAACGAGCCCGTGGATAAAAATACCTATGAGGTAAAAATAAACCCACACTCTGGGAAAAACATCTACCGTGTGAAGAGTACAAATGTAAAGGGTACAGAAATAATATCTCGCAGCTGTATTTTTAGCCCAAGAAACGTACAAAATATTAGTATACAGAAAAAGATATCTTCTAAAGAGATACAGTTTTCTGCCAAAACGGAGTATGAAATTTATACTCTTGAGGAGAAACGAGTACTCAATGGTAACGATCGCTATATAGATATTAGCAGCCTGAAAAAAGGGAAATACCTTCTATTTTTTGATAATAAAGTAATTCAATTTAAGAAGAAGAAATAGGATTACAAATACCCAAGTTCCAACTGTGCCTCTTCGCTCATAAGGCTTTTGTCCCAAGGTGGTTCAAAAGTTAATACAATATCAGACTCGCTAATGCCGGGTACTGCTGCTACTCTTTCTTTTACCTCATTTACTAAAGAATCAGCTACTGGGCAATTTGGAGTTGTTAAAGTCATGGTAACATGTGCAACGGCATCGTCATCAACCTCTATTTCGTAGATCATTCCTAAGTTATAAATATCCACAGGAATCTCTGGGTCGTAAACTGTTTTTAAAGCTCTTAATACCTGTCCTTCTAGAGCAAGAAAATCTATTGGTGCTTTTTTATCTGTTGTCATATTTTT
>JAOZSY010000021.1:0-5478 GCA_029939445.1 Bacteroidales bacterium | reverse complement strand
ACTGAATTACAGCCCACTTTTAGCTTTAAAAACCAATGCATAAAGCTTAATTTGCTTAATCATTGATGTAAGTCCATTGCTTCTTGTTGGCGAAAGATGCTCTTTTAAGCCAATCTCATCAATAAAAGAAAAATCATCATCAACAATTTCTTGAGGAGTTCTTTTGTTTACAACTCGCAAAAGCATTTGAGCTATTCCTTTTGTAATTATAGCATCGCTATCTACCTGAAAATTGATTTTACCCTCCACATAATTAGCAACCAACCATAGCTGCGATTGGCAACCACTTATTAAGTATTTCTTAATCTTCAAATCATCGTTTAATGGATCTATCTCTTTACCCATCTCAATAATGTAATTATACTTATCCATCCAATCATCAAACATCTCAAACTCTTCTATTAGAGCGTCTTTTTCTTCTTGTATTGTCATGTTGTTCCTTGTTTCTTGATAATGCCCTTAGCGAAGCATGTTTAATGTCTTATTCAAAGCCTCCACAAAAATATCTATCTCCTCTTTGGTATTATAAAAAGCAAATGATGCTCTTATTGTCCCACTAATTCCCATGCTTGTCATCAGAGGTTGAGCACAGTGATTTCCTGTACGAACGGCCACTCCAAACTGATCGAGTAAACTGCCAATATCGTAATGATGAATGCCATCTACTACAAAAGAAATTACGCTAGCCTTATTTTCTGAAGTGCCAATAATTTTAAGCCCTTTAATATTTTTTATTTGAGAGTTTGCATATTCTAAAAGCTCATGCTCATAATCAGCAATCTCATTAATCCCTGTTTCTTGTATATAATCAATAGCTACAGAAAGACCAATAATTTCAGCAATCATAGGAGTGCCTGCTTCAAACTTAAAAGGCAATTCGTTAAAAGTAGTTTCTTCAAAACTCACCTGATCAATCATTTCGCCACCAAACTGATATGGGGGCATTTGCTCAAGTAATTCTTTCTTTCCATAAAGAATACCTATTCCAGTAGGTCCATACATTTTATGAGCCGAAAAACAAAAGAAATCAGCATCCAAAGCTTGTACATCAATTATAGTATGAGGCACTGCTTGTGCGCCATCAATAAGTACTTTTACACCTTTGCTGTGAGCGTATTCTATTATCTCGGCAACAGGATTTATTACTCCCATTACATTAGAGATATAAGTAATGGCAATAAGTTTTGTTTTATCAGTAATTAGGCTTTTTAGATAATCAATATCCAAGCTGCCGTTATTATTAATTTTAGCAACTTTAAGAATAGCGCTTCTTTCCTTACACATCATCTGCCAAGGAACAATATTAGCATGGTGCTCCATTTCAGAAACAATTACCTCATCTCCTTCGGTAATAAATACCTTTGAGAAAGAGTTTGCCACTAAATTAATAGCCTCTGTTGTTCCTTTCGTAAAAATTATTTCTTCAATACTCTCGGCATTAATAAACTTACGAATATTATCGCGAGCAGTTTCCATTGCATCGGTAGCAATTTGACTCAGATAATGAACTCCACGGTGCACATTGCTATTATAGCTCTGATAATAATCGCTCATAGCATCAATAACCCGTTGTGGCTTCTGACTTGTGGCTCCATTATCGAAATACACCAAATCTTTTCCTCTTACCTTCTGCGAAAGTATCGGAAAATCATTCCTAATTTTATCTATATCTATACTCATTATAGTAATGCTTATTAAGCTATATTTATTTCTCCGTCGTGCATCACCCTTCACTCTTCTCCCTTCTCCCTTCACTCTTCTCCCTTACACCTTACTCATATCTATCTCAAACTGAATTGGTTTATCAGGCTCGGCACAAGTAATAGAACATTGATCGCAAGAGCTTAGTTCGCCCTTAAGTCTTTTGCCCACTAGCTCGGCCATACTTGCCCTAAGGTTTGGTAGTTCAATTTTATCAATTACTTCACCCACAAAAGCCAGCATAAGTAACATCTTTGCATTTCGCTCACAAATACCTCTTTGCTTTATATAAAACAAAGCAGCAGTATCTAGCTGTCCAACAGTGGCTCCATGGCTACATTTTACATCATCAGCATAAATCTCTAAAAATGGATTTGTATCTATTTTAGAAGTTTTAGTAAGCTGTATATTATTATTATTTTGATATGCAATAGTTTGTTGAGCATCTTTGGCCACAAGTGTATGTCCATTGAAAACCGAACGTGCAAACTCATCAACAATACCTTTAAACAATTGCTTGCTCGTGCAGTTAGAAACAGCATGAGTTATGTGCACATGATTATCTACAAACTGATGCCCATCCATAAGGTAAAGACCTATAACATCGGTATTAGCACCACGACCATTAAGAATAACCTTAGTGTCATTTTTCACCAAACCACCATTAAGAATAATAGTATTTGAAGCGAAATTTGAATCAGCACCTTGCTTTACAAAAGTAGAAGATATTACTGCCGATTCGTTATCCTTATTCTGTAATTTGTAAAAATCAAGTTTAGCGCCATCAGCAATACTTATTTCAGTAATATTATTAATGAAACTAGTATTATTACTCACAGAATCGTCGCAATGTAGCATTCTCAATTTTGAGTTTTTCCCTACAATAACAAGGTTGCGCATATTTGCAAAAATACCATCCTTGCTATCTATAAGGTTTACCATTTGTAAGCTTCTATTATGCTCAATATTGTCAGGAACATAAACAAAATATCCTTCTGAAAAATCAGCAGTATTTAATGCCGTTAAAGCATTATTGCTATCAGTAGCATATTTGCCCAAATGAGCTTCTATTAGATCAGGAAAGGCTATAATAGCAATGCTCATAGGACATACAATAGTGCCATTTTCGTAGGTAGTTACTCCTTCGGCGCCTTTCATCCACTGACCATTAAACTGAGTATAAAGGTCGGTATCGTATTTGTTGGATTCGCACATTAAAGTTGTATCCGCCTCCTTTGAATTTAGAGGCTTATTAATGGCTTCAATATTATAATCACGCTCAAGAAAAGTCTTAAGATTTGTCTTGCGCCAAGATTCTAATTTTATGGTAGGAAATCCTAATTTATCAAATTCCTCCATTGCTTTTTTTCGCATTTTACTTAAGTAAGCTCCTTCATTATCGGCATTGACCTTTATACGGGTCTCTATTTTCGATAAAAGATTTTGCTTAAGATTAATTGCTATTTCATTAGCTTTACTCATTATTTCTTAGCTTCTAATTCTTCCTTAATCCAATCGTAACCTTTTTCTTCCAATTCTAAAGCTAGAGCTCTATCTCCAGTTTTAACAATTTTTCCATCATACATTACATGTACAAAATCGGGTACAATATAATCCAAAAGACGCTGATAGTGAGTTATAACCACCGTAGCATTCTTGTCAGACTTAAGAGCTGTAACACCCTTAGCAACAATTCGTAAAGCGTCAATATCTAATCCCGAATCTGTTTCGTCAAGAAATGATAAAGTAGGCTCTAACATTGCCATCTGAAATATTTCATTTTTCTTTTTCTCACCACCAGAAAAACCTTGGTTTACTGAGCGATTATTTAGTTTAGCATGCATTTCTACAAGCTCTTTTTTCTCTTTCATATATTTAAGAAATTCACCAGCAGTAAGAGGCTTTTGCCCTCTGTACTCACGAATTTCGTCAATGGCTGTTCGCATAAAATTGGTCATGCTCACACCAGGAATCTCTACAGGATACTGAAACCCCAAGAAAAATCCCTCACGAGCTCTATCTTCAATAGAAAGGTCAAGAAGGTTTTTGCCCTGATAAATAATTTCGCCACTAGTAACCTCATAAGCATCATTACCTGCTATTACAGAAGCTAAAGTACTTTTACCAGTACCATTTGGTCCCATAATAGCATGCACTTCACCAGCATTTACTGTTAAGTCAAGTCCACTTAATATTTCTTTTCCTTCTACACTTACATGCAAATTTTTAATTTCTAACATTGTATTTATGTTTTATTTCTTTTCTTTTAATTTTTAGCCAACACTGTTTTCGAGGCTAATAGCCAATAATTTTTGAGCCTCAGCTGCAAATTCCATCGGTAGTTGATTAAGCACTTCCTTAGCGTATCCATTAACAATAAGTCCAATGGATTTTTCGGCACTAAGGCCTCTTTGCTGGCAATAGAATAATTGCTCATCAGATATTTTTGATGTTGTAGCTTCATGCTCAACTATGGCGGTTTCGTTTGCCGTATCTATATATGGGAAAGTATGTGCACCACATTCGCTTCCCAATAATAAACTATCGCATTGTGAGAAATTCCTGCTATTATCAGCATTAGGATTTACCTTTACCAAACCACGATAGCTATTATGACTCTTGCCTGCAGATATACCTTTTGATATAATTGTACTCTTGGTATTTTTGCCAATATGAATCATTTTGGAGCCAGTATCTGCTTGTTGGTAATTATTGGTAACGGCAACAGAGTAAAACTCTCCAATGGAGTGATCACCCTTAAGTATACAACTAGGATATTTCCATGTTACTGCCGAGCCAGTTTCTACCTGTGTCCACGATATTTTTGAATGATGACCTTTACAAAGGCCTCTTTTGGTTACAAAATTGAAAATACCACCAAGTCCTTCTTTATTACCTGGGTACCAGTTTTGTACAGTGCTATATTTTACCTCTGCATTGTCGTGAGTTATAATCTCTACTATGGCAGCATGCAGCTGATTTTCATCACGCTGAGGAGCAGTACAACCTTCAAGGTAGCTAACATAAGCGCCTTCGTCGGCAATAATTAAAGTTCTTTCGAATTGCCCTGTATTTGCTGCATTTATTCTAAAATAAGTGCTTAATTCTACTGGAGAGCGTACTCCTTTAGGGATATAACAGAATGATCCATCACTAAAAACTGCAGAATTTAAGGCTGCAAAATAATTGTCGCTAGCAGGAATAACACTTCCTACATACTTCTTTACTAAATCCGGGTATTTTTGTACGGCCTCACTAAAAGACATAAAAATTATCCCTTTCTTTTCCAAAACGTCAGAAAAAGTAGTCTTCACCGAAACGCTATCAATAACAGCATCAACAGCTACTCCTGATAGTTTTTTCTGCTCTTCTAAGCTAATTCCTAATTTATTAAAAGTATCTATTAATTCGGGGTCCACCTCGTCAAGGCTTTCCAATTCTTTTTTCTTCTTTGGAGCCGAATAGTAAATAATATCCTGAAAATCTATGGGAGCAATTTTTAAATGTGCCCAATCAGGTTGCTCCATTGTAAGCCATTTACGGTATGCTTTTAATCGAAATTCAAGTAGCCACTCTGGCTCATTCTTTTTAGCAGAAATAACTCTTACCACATCTTCGCTAAGTCCTTTTCCAATATCATCAGACTCTATATCAGTGGTAAAGCCATATTTATAATCCGAGGAGGTAACCTCATCTATTATTTTATCTTCGTCTTTTGCCATTATAATTCTTTATCAATTCTTATTTAGATTAAATTAAAATAAGAATGCAAAGATA
>JAOZSY010000387.1 GCA_029939445.1 Bacteroidales bacterium | reverse complement strand
GAACAGTTGTCGGGAGCGCACCAGCACCACTATGGTATTCGCGCGATATCGGGGGCCCGTATTGTTTATATCTATTGTTGTAGCCAGTTATTTATATTTTTTCAAATTCAAAGACGAACTGATTATGTAAATTTAAACGTCCATTTATCAATCTAAATAAATCATCTGATTCAAAAGATAATCTATCATCATCTAATTCAACTATTCTAAAGAAACCTATCAAGTTATCGCTTTTGCTTATATGAATATACTCTCCATCATCAGACAAGTTCCAACTTGCTGTTAAATTTCTTTTATCTCCGAAGGATAAATCTATACTATCATTTGTAAATATTAGATTCATTTCTCCATTTTCTATCGAATTTCTATATCTAGCTAGTTTTTCAAACTGCCTTCTTAAGTAACTTTCTTTACTGTCTTTTGAATAAGTATCATCAAAAGAGATTTCTTTTGAAATCCATTTATTTTGCATTAATAAATTACGTTTCTCTTCTTTTACTAGTCTAGATGCTGTTTGAACCTTTATAAATTTAGGATGTCTCAAATCACCCTTGATAATTGCTTTTGTATATACAGTGTCACCTGATATCTTTGTAATCTCATAAAAAACAGGAGTATTTTGCATCATAGTTTTAACAAGATAATCATTGCCATTATGTTTCATAATTCTCCAACTGTTTATATCAAAATCCATAAATAATTCATAATTATCAGATACAGTATGACATAAATATGTTGAATCATCTTGAAACTCCCACTCTTTTTGGGTAAATTCTATTCTTTGATGCTGAATACTATCCATATAATACCATGATGAATTAAAAAACATAGAATTAGTCAGGTTAATAGAATTTGGTTCTTTATCAGGTATGCGTATAAATGTAATAAGACTATTTCCAAAAATCACAAGCTTTAAGCTATCATTGCTTATTTTGATAATTTTAAACTCAAGACTATCATTTAACCTTAAAATAGAATCTTTAATTAAATATTTATTTGTGCTTAACAATCCATAATTCAAGTGAATCTCTGTAATTGTATCAGCATCAAACGACAAGATATAGCCATCCATATTACTATACCCATTAGTCTTATATGCTTCACTCTTAAATACAATCCAACTTCCTTGAAGAATTTCGTGATTTTTTGATTGAGTATTATTACATGATGAGAAAAATATCAACAATAGTAATACACTAAATACTAACCTCTTATTATTTTTTTGTTTCATTATTTTTGTTCATTGTCAAATCTTAGGCAATTGGCTACAACGTTAAGTATATGTATCGTTGGGCTGTTAGAATTATTAATTTTCAAAGATACGATAATATTTCTAAGTATCGTAAATGGTTGCCCCAACTATCTATTGACCAATGATATATATACAGTGTTACTTGCTGGGCTTTTCTTTGCGGAAGGGCAGACATACTCTTGCTGCAAATGGCTTTTGCGAGGGTTTTGGCGTTTGCAGGATGTGTATGGCTGCTTTGGCGAGGGTTAAAACTTATTCTTTTATAAATTTTCCTGTTCCAATTATACTATTGTTTGCACGTAATTCAAAATAATATATACCTGTTTTAAAACCTTGTAGGTGGATTTCTTTTTCTAGTTGTTGTTTTTGGAGGATTAAAGTCTTTACTCTCTGACCTAGTGAATTATAAATAATAATCTCAGATTCTTGCTTTAGGTTTTTAGCAAACTCAATATTAACATAATCCCTTGCAGGATTAGGCCATACTTTAAATATTTCACTTTTACCTTTCGGCTTTGGGCTTTCCCAGCCTACTAATCCATTAGCATCCGTATTAAACATCCAAGCTGTTGAAACGCCACCTGCCTGGGCTGAATAAAAGCCCACACCCAGAAAGCCCCCATCATCACAAGCCATTAAATCATTCAACTGGCTACGCGAAATATTGGAATTCTTATAACAGTAGGTTTTGGTCCAAAGACTATCGCCATTGGTATT
>JAOZSY010000386.1 GCA_029939445.1 Bacteroidales bacterium | reverse complement strand
GTTAAAAATTCCTTTACCATACGGCGAAGATCATTTTTATTAGCCTCTTTCATCGCACTTGCACTTTGGGCAGCTTTATTACTAACCATAATTGCATCTGCAGAGTTAATTAATACTTGAAAGACATTCCTTGTTTTTACATCAGGAGCTACAAGATCTTTTGGTACTGGAGGTGGTAGCTTACGCATAATTCCCGAATCTACAGCCATAGTGGTTGTCACTAGGAAGAAGATTAAAAGAAGGAATGCTACGTCGGCCATTGAGCCAGCACTTACTTCGGGGGTTTCACGGGGCATATTTTATCTCTTTAACATTAGATTATGTACACCTGAAGCTAGTATTGTCAATATAGACAATCCTCCAAGGAAATAAACTAAATAAATTAATGATCCAATTAATTTCGACGTTGTGCTGTCAATATCAAATTCCGTATATACTTTTGCGTCTACATTTCCTGAAGCACTTATATATGCAAGGAAATAAATAAGTCCAAGGGCAGCAATACTTCCTAAAACCATAATTGCAGATTTTGGTTCAGAAACCATTTGTGCAATTGCAAATCCTAGGGTAGCAATTATGCCTATACCTAATAAACCTATTCCAAGAAGAAAAGTAGGATCTAATATTGATGCAGCTAAAGCTGGGTCTGTGCCCATAGCATCTGCATTACTTATAATTAAGCCAGTCATTACTGCACCAGCTACCATCATAAGGTATACGAAATACTTTGTTACTTTAACTAATATATCATTATCCATAGTTTCTAATTATTTTTTGTTATCAGCTAATATATCCATAAATGAGATAGAAGAATCTTCCATATCGTTAACTAAACTATCAATCTTCGCTAAAAGGTAGTTATAAAACACCTGAAGAATAATAGCTACAATAAGACCAAATACAGTTGTAAGAAGGGCTACTTTAATACCACCAGCAACTACTGTTGGGTTAATATCACCAGCCTCTTGAATCATATCAAATGCCTGAATCATACCAATTACCGTACCCATGAAACCAAGCATTGGCGCAAGAGCGATAAATAATGAAATCCATGATAGACCTTTCTCTAAGCGTCCCATCTGCACGCTGCCATAAGCAACAAGAGATTTCTCAACTTGATCCAATCCTTCGTCGTATTTCATTAATCCTTGATAGAAGATACTAGCAACAGGACCACGAGTGTCACGGCAAATGTCTTTAGCACTGTCTACTCCACCATTCTTAATAGCATCTTCAATAGAAACTAATAAGTTATTAGTATTTGTAGTAGCAAGGTTTAAGTAAATAATACGCTCAATTACAAGGGCAAGACCTAATATAAGAGCTAATAATACTGTAGCCATAAATCCTGCTGATCCCTCAATAAAGTATCTTTTCAATATTTGGTGAAAAGTTTCTTCTTGAGCAATTAATTCTTCGTCTGCTAAGTCTGCTGAAGGAATTGCTTCCTCTGCAACCACCTCTTCTACTGCTGTAGTGTCGGCTTCTGCGCTTAGGCTGTCTACTTCTGTAGTAGCTTCAGGATTAGTTTGTTCTACTTGGTTTTCTTCTGCTTGATCTTGAGCAAAAGTCTGATTGATTGGGCCAAAGCTTAATATGGCGGTCATTGTCAGTAATGCAAAAAGTTTTCTCATGACTTGATGTTATTGATTTAAATTTTAATTTTATTGTTTGTAATAATGTTAATCGTATTGATACTTAGTGTATTAGAGCTTTTATTAAATCTGCTATTTATAAGCATATGTATAATATATAGACTAAACCACTAAATTTTTGGTCGTGCAAAGATAACTAAATAAGTAGTAATGTGAAATAAATAATTCACATCTTTAATTTAATCTTTACAAATTGATTTCTAATTGATAAATTAGAGATATTGAAAGAAACAATTAATAAGGGGTCTTATATCATTTCAAATTCGTTATTAAAAAATAGCTCTTTTGAAAATAGACTATAACACTTGCTTTTATTT
>JAOZSY010000149.1 GCA_029939445.1 Bacteroidales bacterium | reverse complement strand
GCTCCTCTTCTAGGACTTGAACCTAGGACACCCTGATTAACAGTCAGGTGCTCTAACCAGCTGAGCTAAAGAGGAATTTAGCTAAGGAAAAAATTTCCTTTTGAAGCGATTGCAAAGATACACTAAGTTTTATTTTCTACAAGGTTTTTTTATTTTTTTTTAGCAAAAAGAGTTCTATCATATAATTAGCTGTATATGCGCATATTAACAGTATTTTTGTACATAAAAAAAGGAGTATAAACCTCAGTTTATACTCCTTTTTAATATTATAACTAGCTTACTATTACTTATTCTTCGTTTGGAGAAAGGAATTTATACACCATTCCGGCCAAAATAGCACCAATAATTGGGGCTACCCAGAACAACCATAATTGACCAGTAAAATCTCCTCCAGCAAATAATGCTTGAGATGTACTACGAGCAGGATTTACTGATGTATTTGTTACGGGAATACTTATTAGATGTATTAATGTAAGTGCTAATCCAATTGCAATTCCTGCAAAACCTGCAGGTGCTTTAGGATGTGTTGCTCCCAATATTACTATTAGGAAGAAGAAAGTCATTGCTATTTCTATTACCAAAGCCGACATCATTGAATAGCCATCAGGAGAATGCTCTCCAAAGCCATTAGATGCAAAACCATCAGCAACATCAAAACCAGCTTTACCACTAGCAATCAGATACAAAATACCCGCTCCTGCCAATGCGCCAAAAACTTGTGCTCCAATATATGGAAGAATTTTTTTGGCTTCAAAACGACCACCAATCCATAATCCTATTGACACTGCCGGGTTGAAATGTGCTCCACTAATATGCCCTAAAGCATATACCATAGACAATACTGTGAGGCCAAAGGCTATTGATACACCTACAAAACCAATTCCTAATTCAGGATAACCCGCCGCCAAAACAGCGCTTCCGCAACCACCAAGAACAAGCCACATTGTGCCAATAAACTCAGCACCTAATTGTTTACTTAAATTCATAATTATTGTTTTTATTAATAAAAAAGAAAATTATTTTCATTACAAATGTAATATAAATAATTGTATAGGCTTTTGGTAATAGCATAAATCAGAGTAAAACAAACTGAATTAAAGCCTCTATTCAAATTATTATTATTATTATTTTGCTATTTAGCTTATTGAAAATTGTAATTCTTGTAGAAGTGCAGTAGAAAACAAAAAGCCAAATTCCTAAAGGAATTTGGCTTTTCAATTATCTACATATTTTCTCTATTATTCTAGAGTAAACGAGCTCTGACCAATTTGGGTGCCATCTACATAAATTGCAACATGGTAAGTTCCTTCCATAGCTGGAGTATCCGACTTCTTATCCCAGTTAAGTTCGATATTCACGCTCTTATTTTGATAATCAACTTCTTGCTTTAGAGAATACTGAAGGCGAGTTTCGCCAGCCATAAAGCTATATTCGTCGCCTTTGCCCTCACTTATTACTAAACCATCAGGGCGAGCAATTCTCACATAAGCAAAACGCTTACCTGGCTCTGCAAGTGGATTCTCTCCTACTGTAAATCTGATTTTTACTCTATCAACTCTTCGTGCTTTAAAGGTTTCTTTCTCACGCATTGTTTTTCCTTTTAAACTAAAGGTTGTACCTTTTACATTATAAGCTCTAAGCACTGCTCCGGTTTCTACTATCTGCGATAGTTGATCCTTTTCTGCAGCAAGCATATCAGCTTTTTTTGTGGTTTTATTAATCGTTTCATTTGCTACTTGCAAATCCTCTTTCAACTTATGGTTCTCTGTATAAATTGAATCTAACTGATCAATATAACTCTGATGTATCTTTCGCAAATAAGTAAGTTTACGTTTAATATGACGATAATCTGACGATTTTGCAATAAGCTTTTTAATCTCTTTAGCATTTGCATCAATTATACTATCCTTTTGAGAAGCCTGCTCGCTTAATTCACCGTAATCTTTCTTAACCTCATTATGTTGTACCATTAACGAATCAAGTTCACCAGTAAGATCCATACGAATTTCTTCTTTCTGTATTTCTACAGTTTTTATCTCTTCGCGAGAGTATAGAAGAGTCCATACTAAAACAGCTATTACAGTAATTAAAATACCAATAGTTACTTTATAACCTGTAGTATTAACTTTTTCCTCTACTACATTATTTACTTTATTATCCATATTACAATCAATCTTTTATACAATTCTAATTTTGTGCAAAATTATAAATTTCTATAATAACTTTTTCTATAATAATTCATAATTAATTGCATTCCTTTATCTATTAACAACTATTTCTTATTTTTATTATTGTTTCGCAAAAATAATTAAAATTTTCGCAAAAGTAACTCTTTATTCAATTGAATTTCAGAACTTAATAAGCCCTTAGCTTCTTCTGTGATTTTATTTATTTCCTCAAGATAGGCATATAGTTCCAAAAAGGAATCAAAATATAGATTCATACTTTTATTATTAGCCCATAAACACTTATCCAAAAAATATCCAGAAAGAAAAGGTATTACTTCATTTAAACTCTCATGCAGGATATTGATTTGTGTACGTAACAAGTATTGATTTGCAAAAAATCCAATATTTGATATATTAATTTTTACTGTATCGCTATCTATAGCCTTCTCTTGCAGCCACAATTCAAAACCATTTAAGATTTGCTCATGATATGCTTCTGCTTCAGCTACATTTTCTGTCCACCTTAGATATACATCATTATCCATAGTAAATTATGCATCAATAATAATGGTCAAATTACAATTATACCAATTTTTTTCTAACTAAATATTGAACGATTTGCACAGCATTTGTAGCAGCTCCCTTTCTAAGATTATCAGCTACAACCCACATGTTTAATCCATTTTCAACACTCTCGTCGCGACGAATTCTACCAACAAAAACCTGATTTCTATTTTCTACCATTGTAGGCATCGGGTATAAATTTGCCATCGGAAAATCCATAACCACAACTCCAGGCATCATTCCAATCAGTTTTTTAGCTTCATTTATATCATATTCTCTTTCAAATTCCACATTCACCGACTCAGAATGACCTCCTGTTACAGGAACTCTTACTACCGTTGCAGTAATTGCCATATTAGAACTTGCAAGAATTTTTCTTGTCTCATGAACAAGTTTCATCTCTTCGGTGGTATAATCATTGGGAAGAAAATCTCCTCCATGAGGGATAACATTTCTATCAATACGATGAGGATATGCCTTTAATTGTGGTTCTTTATGCTCACGCTCATCTTCCATCTGTGAAATACCAGCAACTCCAGAGCCCGTTACCGACTGATATGTAGAAATAACCAAGCGCTTTATACCATAAATATGTTGTAAAGGCTTTAGCGGAACAACCAATTGTATTGTTGAGCAATTTGGGTTAGCAATAATTTTTGTCTTTTCATTTATCTCTTCAGCATTCACCTCTGGCACTATCAATGGCACATTTTTATCCATTCTAAATGCCGATGAATTATCAATTACAAAGGATCCAATATCGGCAAATTTCTCTACCCACTCCTTTGAAACTGTACTCCCCGCACTAAAAAGTGTAATATCCGGTTTACTATCCAAAGCCGTTTGCATACTTACAATCTTATAGGTTTTGTCCTTAAAGTCTACTTTCTTACCAATAGAACGTTCTGAAGCTGCCAAAATTAACTCATCAATTATTACTCCCTCTTCACTTAATACTGACAACATTTTGCTGCCAACTAAACCTGTTGCTCCTGCTATTGCTAATTTCATAATCCTTATTTTTATTAATTGGTTACTTTGTAAAACTCCTGAAAATTAAAGTTTTATTTCCGCTGCAAAAATATTACTTTTATAAGCTCAAATCAACACGGATATAATACTCTATAAATAATGAAATTAATTCTACTCTCAATACTCTTAATAGCCTTTCTAAACGGTGCATTTGCACAGCTTACTGATGATTTTGCAGATGGTGATTTTACACAAAACCCCATTTGGACAGGAGATGTTTCTTCATTTGAAATAAATTCTAGCAACTATCTTCACCTCAAAACTACTAATTCTGATACTGCAATACTGGTTACGCAAAGTACTGTTATTCAAAATACCGAGTGGCAGTTTTGGGTAAAGCAATCTTTCAATTCTTCTTCCAACAACTATTCTAGAGTTTATTTGGCATCTAATAGTGCAGATCTAAAATCTAGTTTAATGGGGTACTTTGTTCAAATAGGAAGCACTGCTGATAATATTAGTTTTTGGCGACAGGATGGAGATATACTTACCGAATTAATAACTGGCACAAATATTAGCACAGGAAATTCTGTAAATAACCTATCAATAAAAGTTATTTGCGATGCAAGTGGCAATTGGGAATTATTTGCCCATGATCATAATTCTAACTTATTTATTTCTGAAGGAACTGCTACTGACAATACTTATTCTATGGGGAATTATTTTGGTATTTTCTGTAAATTTACTTCTAGCAATTCCACAAAATTCTATTTCGATGATTTCTATGTTGGGAATATAATTGTGGATACTATTCCTCCATCGATAGAGAATATTGAAGTTATTACTTCCCTTAATATTGATATAAAATTTGACGAAGTGGTGGATAAAAACACCTCTGAAAATACTAATAATTATGTTATTAATAATGGTATCGGGATTGTTGCACAAGCTATTAGAAACAGTTCAGACTCCTCAATAGTGAATCTTACATTAGCAAATGCCCTAACGTATGAGCAGCCTTATGAATTAAGCATTTCGAATATAAAAGACCTCGCAGGGAATACAAGCCCAAGCTCAACTCATGATATAATATGGTATAATATAAAGCATGGCGATATTGTAATTAATGAAATAATGTGCGACCCAACACCGAGCGTATTATTGCCCGCTGCCGAATATATTGAACTGTACAATAATTCGCCAAAAAGTGTTAATATAGATAATTGGACATTACAAATAGGTTCTTCCATAAAAACTATTACTGAAGGCAGTATTTCTCCAAATTCGTATGTAATTATTGGACATCAAGATGATGAAATTTTACTTTCCTCCTATGGCGATTTTATTGGTTTGAGCTCTTTTTCTTTACCAAATACTAATGGCTCTTTACTTTTAAAAGATAAGGAAAATAATGTACTACATTATGTCGCTTACTCGATAAATTGGTATAACGACAATGCAAAAAATGACGGTGGTTGGTCACTGGAAATGATTGATGCAAATAACTATTGTGGAGAGAAAAATAATTGGGCAGCTTCAAAAAATCTTAATGGGGGCACCCCTGGCGAACAAAATTCTATTGCTGACAACAATCCCGATAAAGAAGCTCCAATTGTTGAAAGGATAGTGGTTTCGAGCAGCAAAAGTTTAGAAGTTTATTTTAATGAAAGTACTGATTCAGTTAATGCAATGGATTTATCAAAATATTTTGTTTCTGAAGGAATTGGAAATCCTATTACGATAAAATCCTCTTATCCCGATTATAAAAGCTATACTTTAGAATTCAGCTCTGATTTTATTATTGAGATTCTATACAATTTAGAAATTAGCGCAGGGATTAAGGACTGTATAGGAAATACTACCCCCGATAAATATGTATTGAAATTTGGAATGCCGCAAAAAGCCGATAGTCTTGATGTGCTGGTTAATGAAGTTCTTTTTAATCCCAAAAATGATGGTGTTGATTATGTAGAAATTTATAATAATTCTACCAAAATAATTAATTTGAAAGACCTATTACTTGCAAATTGGGATAATGAAGATGAGAATTGGGCAAATACGAAAGAGATTTCTGAAACAGGATTTCTAATTTTCCCCAATGAGTATTATGTACTAACTACTAATAAGGGAATTATAAAGCAACAATATTATATTGCAGAGCCAAATAATATTGTGGAAATGCCGAGTATGCCGAGCATGAGCGATACTGAAGGAAATATCTTTCTTATAAATAAGTCATTGCAAATGATTGATGGGATGCAATATGATGACAATATGCATTATGCCCTGCTCAACAATCCTGAAGGAATAAGTTTGGAGCGACTCAATATCTCCACATCAGCGATAGATAAAACCAACTGGCATTCGGCAGCTACACCAGGTCGCAATGCAGAAGGATTTGGCGGCACTCCTACTTATGAAAATAGCCAAAAATCAGGAATAGTATCCGAAGGCGAATGGAGCAATACGCCTGAGATTTTTTCTCCTGATAATGATGGAATGGATGATTATTTGCAGATAAATTACAAAATGAAAGAGCCAGGTTATACTGCAAATATTGTAATCTACGATGCCAAAGGTCGTTTGGTCAGAAATTTATCATCAGGAGAAATCCTTGGCTCCGAGGGGCAAATTATTTGGGATGGGCTTGATAATAATAATCAAAAAGCTAAAATTGGAATTTACATAATTCTTATAGATTACTATAATCCTACAGGAGATGCGCAGGCTGTAAAATTAACTTGTGTGCTTGGCGCTAGGTTTTAACTGGAGAATTTAGGGTCCCTTAAAGAACCACATAAGACACATAAGGAACATAAGGTCTCATAAGTTTCATTCAACTT
>JAOZSY010000148.1 GCA_029939445.1 Bacteroidales bacterium | reverse complement strand
AGCTGAAGGGTCCTTTGCACTGAGCGCAGCCGAAGGGTCATCTTCTATTCTTGCAATCTCTGGGTTAAATACTATTTCACCAAAGTTTAGTAGCATTCTTATTATTTCGAGCTCATAGGGCCTATTTCTTTCCTCTACAGTTATAATTTGTGGCTCTGGACTTTCTCCAATTGCCGCTTCCTCGTTAAAGAAATCTGCTGGTGGCTCATCTCCCATTCCTGGCGAAGAGCTTGTTCCAATGCCAGATTGTTGCTTGTCTCTATTATACTTCTCTTGTTTTTTAGAATGTTCTTTTCGGAGTATTTTTGCAACTTCATTTGTAAGAACTTCTTCCTTTACATTCAGCAGTTCAGAGGTTTCGCGAATAAAGAAAATCCTGTTTAGCTGCTCAGGAACCAAAGCAATGGTTTCAACAATTTGTCGTACTACATTGGCTTTCTTTAAAGGATCGCCTTCTGCTTCTTTGCTTAATAATTCGGATTTGAAATTAATGAAATTCTTAGCATTGCTCTCCAAAAAAGATGTTAGCTCGTCGGCACTATGATTCTTTGCATAAGAATCGGGGTCTTGGCCATCGGGGAATAAAATAACTCTAACATTCATTCCAGCTTTTACTATCATATCAATACCTCTAAACGAAGCTTTGATTCCTGCAGCATCGCCATCATAAAGTATGGTTATATTAGGGGTATAACGTTTTATTAATCTTATTTGTCCTTCGGTAAGCGATGTTCCCGAAGAGCTAACAACATTCTCAATTCCCGATTGATAAAGTGATATAACATCAGTATAACCTTCTACTAAATAGCAATTATCCTTTTTTATAATTAGATTTTTAGCCAAATAAAGGCCAAAAAGAACATTACTTTTATCATAGATTAGTGATTCGGGAGAATTTACGTATTTTGGTTTCTTTTTGTCGGCAATAAGAATTCTACCGCCAAAACCAAGTACTCTACCGCTAATATTATGAATAGGAAATATTACTCTATTTCGGAAACGATCATAAACTCCTCCTTGGTCTTTCTTGATAATAAGACCAGCTTTTACCAATGAGTCCTCAGTATAGCCTGCCGCTTGTGCCGCAACAGCAAGCGCATCCCATGCTTCGGGAGAATATCCCAAATGGAATTTGTCAATTATATCTTGGCTATATCCACGCTCATTAAAGTAGCTTAAGCCTATGGCCCTACCTTTTTCTGTTTCGATTAGTGTTTTGGAAAAGAACTCGGCAGCAAATTTACTGACAGCAAATAGCCCTTCACGTTCATTTTCGGCAGCAATTTGCTCTGGAGTTTGCTCCTCTTCTTCAATATGTATATTATACTTATTGGCAAGCCATTTTACGGCCTGAGGAAAATTAAGATGCTCATGCTTCATCAGAAAATCTACTGATGAGCCTGATTCTCCACATCCAAAACATTTATAGATATTCTTAGCAGGAGAAACAGTAAAAGAAGGTGTTTTCTCATTGTGAAAGGGGCATAAACCTATTCGGTTGACACCTCGCTTAGTTAAAGAAACAAATTCTCCAACAACCTCTTCTACTTTTGAAATATCAAGTACTTCCTGTACCGTTTGTTTAGGAATCATCATAGAAAGCAAAAGTAATAATTAATGAAGGATATTGAAGAGTAATTATTAAAATTATTAAGAATGTAATTAGTCTTGATAATAATCAGAATTATTGATGAGGATAATGATTGTTTTGGACTCATATTAATTCCTATTATAATTGATACAAAGACTCCTAAAACCTCTATTTTTAGTCAAAATAATTTGGAGGGTTCTTTACAATTTTTTTATTTTTGTTTAACGAATTTGGATAAAATTTTATAAATAAATAGATAGATAGATGAAAACAAAAGAAGATATAATTAATGCAATAAAGCATGTACAACATCCTGCCATTGCATACTCATTATTGGAGTTAGGAATTGTTAAGGGAGTAGAAGTTGAAGATAATACCGCTAAAATATCTTTTGCATTCCCTTTTGATAAAATACCCATTGCAATGCAACTTATTAACTCAATAGCTTTTCCCATAGAGTCAATAGGTGTTGAGTTTGACTATCAAATAACTCAAATGAGTGAATCTGCCAAAGAGCGATTTATGAAAATGGAGAAAGCTGGCTGGATAGGAAAGAAATAAGCCTGTAGAATGAAAAAACCTCAATGAAACTAATCATTGAGGTTTTATAAATATTGTTCATTATTTATTTAATAATGTCCATGCTTCGTTTCACAAATTCTGATAAAGCTTTACCTTTAAGCAGGTTTTGCGATAGTTTTGCAAGGTCTATTAATTGCTTAGCAATAATCTCCTTATGAGCATCACTCTTATCATCAATAAGATCCGATATCATTGGGTGATTGCTATTTACAACCACATTATACATATCTGGCATATCGCCCATAAAAGCCATCTGGCCTCCGCCACCCATTGCTTGCATATCTTTCATACGACGCATAAACTCTGGTTGAGTAATCATTACCGCATCTTCAGTCTCACTTAAGCTTTCAAACTGAACAGTATATTCCTTAGTATCCAATCCTTTTTCAAAAACTGGTTTTAATTCCGTTTGTTGCTCTTCAGTAAGTTTAGATACTTGTGCGTCCTCTTTTACAATTAGCTTATCAATACTTTCAGAATCCACTCTAGTAAATTTACTCTTCTCTATTTTGCGCTCCATTAAGTCAATAAAGTGATTGTCGAGAGCGCCATTCATTATAAGAACATCATAATTGCGTGCTTTTGCTTTTTCAATATAAGAATACTGAGATTCCGAATCGTTGGCATATAGCATTATTATATTTTCTTCCTTATTAGTTTGCTCTGCTTTAACCTTCTCTTTATATTCCTCAATGGTAAAGTATTCGCCTTCAGTATTCTTTAAAAGAATAATATCTTTTGTTCTGTCATAAAACTTATCATCACTCAATATACCATACTGAATAAATACTTTAATATCATCCCATTTTTGCTCAAAAGCTTTACGGTCTTCCTTAAAAAGTTCTACCAATTTGTCAGAGACTTTCTTGCTGATATGCTTAGAAATCTTACTTACATTATGATCACTCTGTAGGTACGAGCGAGAAACATTAAGTGGAATATCTGGTGAGTCAATTACTCCATGCAATAAAGTTAGGAATTCAGGAACAATATTCTCTACATTATCAGTAATGAAAACCTGGTTGCTAAATAACTGAATTTTATCACGCTGAATTTCCATATTTTGCTTAACTTTAGGGAAATACAATATTCCTGTTAGGTTAAAAGGATAATCAACATTTAAGTGAATATGGAAAAGAGGATCTTCCATTTGCATAGGATAAAGCTCACGATAGAATTTATTATAATCCTCAGTTTTTAATTCTGCTGGAGATTTTTTCCATAAAGGCTCAGTATTATTAATAATTCTAGGTTTCTTAACTTCAACAGTTTCTGGGTTTCCGTCTTTATCTTTTTTGCCTTCAACTTCTTCAAAAGTAGTTTCTTCGCCAAATTCAATTTCCACAGGCAAGAATTTACAATATTTGTCGAGGATAGTCTTAATACGTGCTTCCTCTAAAAACTCAATGCTTTCTTCAGAAATATGAAGAACAATTTCAGTACCTCTATCACGAGTTTCTAATTCTTCAATTGTGTATTCAGGACTACCATCACATTCCCATTTTACAGCCTTTGAACCTTTACCTTTTTTATAGGTTTTAGAAATAAGTTCAACATTTTCGGCAACCATAAATGCTGAATAGAAACCCAAGCCAAAATGTCCAATAATATTGGTATTATCTACGTCTTTAAATTTTTCTACAAATTCTTCAGCACTAGAAAAAGCAATTTGATTGATATATTTATCAATTTCCTCAGCATTCATACCAATACCTCTATCAATAATACTTAGAGTTTTAGCCTCTTTATCAAGTTTCACTTTGATGGTTAAATCACCAAGCTCAATATCAGATTCTCCAGAGCGAACCAAAGCCTTCATCTTTTCAGTAGCATCAGTAGCATTAGAGATTAACTCACGAAGAAAAATCTCGTGGTCAGAATAAAGGAATTTTTTAATTACCGGAAAGATATTCTCGGTTTGTACATTAATTTTACCTTTTTGCATATCGTTATATTTTATTGTTAGAATTCAATTTTTACAATACCGCTAAATCAAAGTATGTGCCATGGGGAATGTACTGACAAAATGGCTTAATATAAGGAAAGAGGAGAAGCTTGCCTGCCGGTAGGCAGGGATAGAGGACTATGAAAGAGGAGAAAGGAGGAAGAATCTTTGTTGTTTTTTGTAACACGGGCATCTTGCTCGTAGTTTTGAATAGCTAAAATATTTGGAGATATCAGGTAATAACCTTACGCTGCATTGTTGAAATTGGTCTCGGAGGATAGAGAATTAGGAGAGAGGAGGGAGGAATCTTTGTTGTTTTTTGTAACACGGGCATCTTGCCCGTAGTTTTGTGTAATATAAATATTTGGTTATAATCAAAAATATGACTATATTTGCACTAGATTAGAATATAACCAATATTATTTCAGATGAAAAATATATTAAACTCATTAGGAAGTATCAATTTTTGGAACGAAGATCCTAAAATTGATTTAGGATTTCACAGACTTAGGTATAATAAATCTGTAATTGATTCCATTGGGAATAAGTTAATTAAGGTAATTATTGGGCAACGACGAGCAGGAAAAAGTTATTTAGTAAGGCAGTTGATTCATAACCTTATTTTTGATAAAAAAATAAAAAGAGAGAATGTATTTTATCTGAATAAAGAGATGTATGAATTTGACGATATTCGCACGGCAAATGATTTGGCTAAATTGATTAATGCTTACGAAAGTGAATATACCCCCTCAGGAAAAGTATATATTTTTATTGATGAAGTACAGAATATTGACGACTGGGAAAAAGTGATAGTTTCCTTGGCACAGCATACTATTAAAGAGTATGAAGTTTTTATTACGGGCTCAAATTCAAAACTTCTGTCGGGAGAGTTAGCAACATTATTGTCAGGCAGGTATATTACTACAGAGGTGTTTCCTTTTTCGTATAAGGAGTTCTTAGAAAATAGTAATTTGGAAAACAATAAAGCTAATTTCATTGAATATATAACCACAAGTGGGTTGCCCGAATTATTGAACCTAAGCTCTAATGATACTAAAACTAATTATTTTCAATCCTTAAAAAATACAATTCTACTGAAAGATATAATGTATAGGTATAAAATTAGGGACTATGTATTATTGGAAGATTTATTTCTTTTCGTAATTCATAATGTAGGTAGTATGATTTCAATACCTTCTATTATAAAATATTTTAAGAATAAGAATCGTAAAGCAGATTATTCTACCATATCGCAATATATTAAATATATGCAGGATGCATTTATAATTCATGAAGCACCGAGGTATTTCTTTAAAACTAAGGAACTGCTTTCTGGAGAAAAGAAGTATTATGTTAATGATTTGGGATTTAGAAATTATCTTTACCCAAGCCTTGTAAGTGATATTGGGGCTATATTGGAGAATATTGTGTTTATTCATTTGCGAAGTGCATCCTATAATATTAAGATTGGTTATGGGCGAGATTACGAGATTGATTTTATTGCTGAAAGAAACGGTGAGCAGCATTATGTACAAGTGGCTTATGTGATGGCTAATAGTGCTACTATTGATAGGGAGTTTGGTGCTTTTGATAAAGTGAAGGACAATTTACCAAAATATGTAGTTACGATGGACGATATTCTTATTAAGAATGAAAACGGAATTATTCACAAACATATATGGGATTATATATATGATTTATCGTAGGCGTTGAATTTGGCTGGCCCAATTGTACAATAAAAAGCATAGGTGGCTATAATAGACCATCACAAACAATACCATCAAATGACCTTAAGGAGATACTCTTATCGTGGATAGAATTTTTAGAAGATAATGACTTTGTTGAAGAGTAGTAGTTTTAAAAAATACAATTCTTTACCATTTCTCACACCTTTGCACCATCGTTTGATCAGAACGTGTTTTCCGCGTCTATTTCATCGAGTGATGCTTAGTAGCAAATATTATAATTCAATTTCCTTCCTTTTAACTATTTTCCCAAGCTTAAAACCATAATATTAAATAATCAGGCTTAACCCTGATAAAATATTTGGAGATATCAGGTAATAACCTTAGGCTGCATTGTTGAAATTGGTCTCGGAGTAAAGCTACAGATTGATGTTAGTTTGTAACTAATGAGAATTAACGATTGTTGAATTTAGGTTTATATATTATGAGCATAACAAATATTGAACTTAAAAACTTTACAACCCCTTACCACCCCTTACCACCCCTTACCACCCTTTACAATCCCTTTACCATTCTTTACCACCCTTTACAATTCTTTACCATCCTTTTACCATCCTTTTCCACCCCTTACAATTCTTTACAATCCTTTACCATTCTTTACCACCCTTTACAATCCATTTACCATTCTTTACCACCCTTTACAATCCCTTTACCACCAACAATCAACCATTATCCATTAAAATTCCACCCCAATTATTGGAA
>JAOZSY010000385.1:873-1989 GCA_029939445.1 Bacteroidales bacterium | reverse complement strand
TCACATTGAACAGGAATAATTACCGAATCAGCAGCAGTTAATGCATTTACTGTAATTAATCCAAGAGAAGGCGAGCAGTCAATAATTACAAAATCGTAATCATCTTTAATCTTATCAATTGCACTGCGCATCATCATTTCACGATTTGGCATATTGATAATTTCAATTTCGGCACCAACAAGGTCAATATGACCAGGTAATAAGTCCAAGTTTGGAGTTTTAGTTTCTAAAACTATATTTTGTGGTTTAATATCATCAACAATACATTCGTAAATGCTTGTTTTTATATCATTAGGGTCAAAACCAACTCCTGAGGTAGCATTTGCTTGCGGGTCAGCATCAATAAGAAGTGTTTTATACTCTAATATTGCTAATCCTGCCGCCAAGTTTATAGCCGTGGTGGTTTTGCCTACTCCACCTTTTTGATTTGCTATTGCAATTACTTTTCCCATATGTTTATTTATTTTATAATATTTTCATTAATAAATAGCTATAAATAGCTTGATTCCTCACTTAATAATAATCTATAACGAACTAGAATCTATTGTAGTACCTATATCTACAAATTTTAGTTTTTTGCCTTTGGACTCAAATTTTAGTTTTGCAGCTTCTTTTTCTACTACAATATATCCAAATGTATCATAATGCATAGCAATTATATTATTGCAATCAATAAAATCGCTAGCAATAATAGCTTCGTCAACTCCCATTGTAAAATTATCGCCAATAGGTAATATGGCAAAATCCAATTTATAGAGCTTAGGAATAAGTTGCATATCCATCATAAGACCAGTATCTCCAGCATGATAAAAAGTTTCCTTAGGAGTTTCTATAATAAAACTTCCAGGATTTCCTCCCGATGCTCCATCAGGCATAACACTTGAATGCTGTGCCGTAAAATATGTCAGAGTTCCAAAATCAAACTTCCATTTGCCACCAATATTCATGGGATGTCCATTCTCAATCCCTTTTGCTGCAAACCAGTTGATTATCTCAAAATTTGAAATTAATTTTGCTCCAGTACGTTTTGCGATGCTTTCCACATCAGCAATATGATCCTCATGGCCGTGAGTTATTAAAATATAGTCACATTCAATAGTATCAATATTAATATCC
>JAOZSY010000385.1:0-863 GCA_029939445.1 Bacteroidales bacterium | reverse complement strand
AATGGGTCAATTAATAACTTGGCATTTTCTAATTCGATATGCCAGCACGCGTGTCCGTAGTTTGTTAATTTCATATCTTATTTATTTTAAAGAACAGTATTCACTATTCTTACTTCCACTAATTAGAAGTAAATATAGTGTATCTAGTTGGTTACCAATAGTTATATATGTATGAAGCTATCATTTAATACAAATTAGTAACAACCACAAAGGTAAAAAAAAAGAACTGTATATTAAAATGACATACAGTTTTATTTCAACAAAATTATAATGAGTATAATTCTTAGTTTTTATACACAAAAAGCTTGATAAATCATTAATGTTTATCAAGCTTTTAATGTCATAACTTATAAAAAGTAGGTAGTTTTAATTTTCTACTTCCTCATTATCAGAATAGCGCTCATAGTCTTCATCATAGCCTTGATTCTCTTGAATAAATTCTAAAACATCATTCAAGCTATTTTTAAACTTTGAATAATCTTCTTTATAAAGAAACAATTTATGTTTTTCAAAGAAGAATTTCCCTGATTCTTCACTAAATCTTTTTTTACTTTCTGTTAGAGTAATATAATACTCACCAGCTTTTGTTTCTTTTACATCAAAAAAATATGTCCTTTTACCAGCTTTTACTCTTTTTGAAAAAACTTCTCCCTTGTCATTAAAATCACTCATATTATTTACTGTGTTTTTGTGTTTTTGTAATTGTTTTAATAATAAGTAGCAAATATATGTTTTTTTGAATACAATTATATAAAATTTAATTATTTATTAATATTTTCTGAATTGATATCTTATTATCCCATAATAATAGTTATTATATGCCTTAATAAAATATTATTACATAAAAAAAAGGTGGAATTATG
>JAOZSY010000147.1 GCA_029939445.1 Bacteroidales bacterium | reverse complement strand
AATTCTGTTCTAAATAAACGTCTTTAAATTAATACTTGAATATGGTATATATTAGGGTACTATGTTGTAATAGAAGTTAGTAATATGTGCTTAATAGGAAGTGAAATTGTATATATATCACTAGTAATTATAAATAGTATTACATAAAAAAAGAGTATTTGCTTGCGCAAAATACTCTTTATATATTATTTTTTACAATTGATAATATTTTGTTTAAAGGCGTATATTAGCAACTTTGAAGCAATGAATATTATTGAAGGTTTAGCTTTTTTATTGGTAAAAATTATTGACCAACTCTTTTGCTTACTCCTCCATTTGGAAAAATACCTACTTCATTTTCATCAATTTTATCTCCATTAGCAGCATATCTTGTTAATAGCCCATTTGCTCCAAAAGGTGCCGAAAGTGCAAATATCTCTTCATTATTTTCATTCACCAAGAAACCATAATAATCGCCATCGATAAATGAATTAGGATCAGCTGATGTGTCATGGATATTAAGTTTAAAAATACCAGTAAAACCATAGCCAGCACCATAATAAATACGTTCTTTATTTCCACTAATTGCCATTCTTGCAGGATGCTTATCTGCGAACAGGTTGATTGTTTTTCCAATGGAATTTGTAGTACTATTTATAGAGAATAACTTTGATGGATTATGTCCAATTGGATTCCATGAAGCATCATAAATAATATTTCCCTTAGCCAATACCCACACATTACTACTTGCATCAACGGCTAATGAGCCTGGATTATAGGCATCAAGAATAATTGTAGAAATATTATTATTACTAAGATCTATAACCGAAATAGTGCTGTCAATACCAAATCCACCACTGTTGGCAACAAAAAGTTTGTTAGCAGCGATTGCTATTCCTTCTGGCCCTGTTCCTACCATTATCGAATCAATTATTAGATTACTTTCTGTATCAATGGTTTTAATTTGTCCTCCATTTCCCCAACAACTTACATAAAGTTTGCCATCGTTCTCAATTGCAAAACGTGGTTGAGGTATGTCGGTAATAGTTGCTACAGTTTCAAAAGTTTTGCTATTAATAACCTCAATTTTATTTGAAGCATTTACACAAACATAGGTGTACTTTTCGCCTCGGTAAACCGACTGTACAATATCTCCTAGAGGTATATTATTTACAGTTTTGAATAATTCGTTTGTAATAGTATTTTTATCTGTATCAAAATAAGAAATACTTCCGTTACCTGCTCCAAAAGCACCTTCGTTAGAAATTAGTACGCCTTCTGCATAGCCATTATCTACAGGCTCTGGAGTTGGTTCTTCTTCTACACTTTCTTTTTTACAAGCCGTAAAAAATAAACCTGCTGCTAGAGCAAGTATCAATAATAAATTTGTTTTCATAGTCATTGTTTTTATTTAGTTATAATTTATATTTATTCCAATTTCATAGTTTATAAGTGGAGTAGGAAACCATTCCCTTATCATATAATAAGTATTGAATATATTATTTGCTTTAAAGAAAATGCTTCCGTTAACTTTCTTATAATTAACCGTATAGTTTAAGCTAAGGTCAGTAATTATATATTTGTCTAACCAATTAGTATTATCAGCAGTAGTATATCTTTGGCCTACATATTTTACAATAATATCGCCACGTAGTTTTTTATATTGTAATCCAATAAGTCCATTTGCTTGATAAAATGGAATATATATAAGTTGTTTATTTAGTATATTATCGCTTTCGTTATCAGCTTTCTCTTTTAGCTGCGAATCGGTATAAGTGTATGATGCATTAAGAAATACAGATGTATTTTTTGTGAGCTTGTAATTAGAATTTATCCTTAGCTCCACGCCTTTTGTGTCAACTAGTTTCTTATTCTTAGGTGTCCATGTATTTCCTTCTGGCTGCCAATGTATAAGGTTAGAAAGGCGGCTATAATATACACTTAGGTTTGTTTCAATGCCTAGTTTCTTGAAAGCAGCTCTGTGGTTTGCGCCCAAATCAGCAGAGTAGCCATATTCATCTTTAAGGTCGGGATTGCCTTTGCCATATGCCCCAATCCAGTATAAGTCATTAAAGCTTGGAGTGCGATAGTTTTTGCTAATACTGCTATTTATACTAAGGCTTTTTAATATAAAGTATTCTCCTTTTAATCCAAATGTAAAGGGTTTAAATTCGGTATCTACAGCTTCTGTTCTTATATTTGCAGTAAATAGAGCTTTTCTATTCAAGGAGTATTTATAAGATAGAAATAGTGCTGTTTTGTTTAGCTTTTGAGCATTATTATAATTATCAGATTCGGCTTTTATAAAGTTATTATTAATACCAAAAAGTACAGAATGGTATTTTGTGATTTTATAATTTGCAATAGCTTCAGTAATATTATTAAGTGAGCTATGGTTTGCATCAAGATTTATCTCAGGTTTTATAAATTGTAATTTTGTAAAAAACAATCCGTTTCTAATTTCTAAATCTAGCTTTTTGCCTTTTCTTATATATGCTACTGCTGTACGCAAAAACTCATCATATTGAGTAGCGTAGCCATTTATAACAGTCATATTTGGAGCTATTTCGCTATAATTATTTTGATACCATAGCTGAGCGTTAATCTCATTCTTACTATTTATTTTATAAGAAACTTCCTGCAGAAATCCATATTGCTTTATTGCCGCATTCTCCAAAGTGTCAATTGGATAGTTCTTTTTTGCATAGTTTTTATACTCAAAATCATTTTTAATATATGAGTAAAATACCCTTGTTCTTAAAAATAGTTTTTTATTGCCATATGAAATACTAAATAGACTATTCCTCTTTCCAAAACTGCCAATACTTTGAGTAAAACCAACTCCAAAATCTGAATTATACTTTGCTTTATTATTTAACTGAATACTGCCCCCCATTGCTCCGCTACCAAATAATGCGCTATTTCCACCATAATTAATATCTATTTCATCAATTAGGTTTACTGTGGATAATGATAAATCAAAGCCACCATTAAGTGGATCCTGTATATTAAATCCATTCCATAATATTGCTGTATGATTGGCATTGCCGCCACGCATAGAAACGGAGCTTAAGCCACTAGCGCCATATTGATTAATGGTAATATTTGTGGTTTTGGAAAGTAAATCGCTCAGTGTATTTGTGGAGTAGGTTTTTAGTGCAACCTTTGGTATTACTTGCGTAGACCGGGTATGGGTTTGCTTTTCAAGAATTCGTTCTGCTTTTATTTCTACCTGTTTAAGCACAATTATACTATCAGGCTCCTGCGCAAAAGAATCTAGAGCTGATACTATGATTAACCAAAAAACTAAAAGTTTATAATAAGTCATCTTTTAAAGTTTAATCCCGAACATATTCAAAATAAAAAAAGCGTAGTGTTCTTAAATAATGAATTAATTCTTGGCAGGTCTTCTGACTTACTCAACTTTTACAACCTTCCCGCCCCGATTTTATCGCAACAGTGGTATTTTGTGTAAAAGCTTTTTTAGAGCTTACAGCTACGGGTATAGTTCCAGATTCTCACTAGATTCCCTTTTAATCCTATTTTAAGATATAAAAATAGAACACCAAAATTTCAGCGGCTAAAGTAATTTAATAATCTTAAATAGGAAGAAATATTTTATTTTTTTTTATTGAAATATCTTGTAGCTTTATTATACTTTTGTGCCTTGTTAAAAATAAACTATACAATAGTGAAAGAATTTATTAGTAAATATTTGCATTGGACATTACTATTCTCATTAGTCCTAATATGGGGGAGCTCTTTTATTTTAATGAAACGAGCATTAGAGGTTTATTCAAATACTGAATTAGGGTCGCTGCGTATTATATTTGCAGGCATAGTATTAATTCCTTTTGCTATTAGTAGAATGCGTGGATTATCTAGAGATCAGTGGTTTTGGATAGTAATAGTTGGGTTTATTGGTAATACTTTTCCTGCTTTTCTTTTTGCAACCGCACAAATGGGAATTGATAGTTCTTTGGCAGGAATCCTTAATTCAACAACTCCATTATTTGCTCTTATTGTGGGACTAATATTCTTTAATCTTAAGGCAAGACGACTGAATTACATTGGAATTATTCTAGGGTTTATAGGAGCTGTAATGATAATAGTTGCTAAAAATGATGGGCATATGGATATTAATATTCAATACTCAGCATATGTAATTCTTGCAACCTTGTTTTATGCGTTTAATCTAAACATAGTTAAATATAAACTAACAGATACCAACCCTATTACAATTGCTTCAGTAAGTTATGTGATAATGCTTCCCTTAATAAGTGTTTTTCTGATTGTTGGAACCGATTTTACTAATACAATATTGCAAGCTGGAGCATTGCCGTATCTTATATATCCAGCAGTGCTTGGTATAGTTGGCTCTGCATTTGCAATTGTTATGTTTAATTACCTAATTAAAATCTCGGGTGTGCTTTTTACAGCTTCAGTTACTTACCTAATTCCTATAGTGGCAAGTATTATTGGCTTTATTGATGGCGAATTGTTTAAGCCATCATTTATTATATGGATATCAATGATATTAGTAGGTGTGTTATTTGTAAATAAGAAGAAAGCACTATTTAAATAGAATTCCAATTATACAGCCATTTTCTTAACACCCATTTCTTTCCACGCTAGAGCAGCTGCACCAAGTATTGCAGCATTATTACCCTTAAGCCCAGATAGAATAATAGGTACCTTTCCATTATATATTTTCAATAGGTTATTTTCCATGGCAGCTTTTGTAGGATTTAATATTAAATCGCCAGATTGTGCTAATCCACCAAATAGTACTATTAGATTAGGACTGCTAAATGCGACAAAATTTGCTAAAGCTTTACCGAGTATATTTCCTGTATAGTTGTATGCTTCAAGAGCTAGGGCGTCACCATTTAATGCTGCTTGTTCAATCATTTTTCCACTTAATTGTTCAAAGCTTACTCCTTTTAGTTCGCTCTCAAACTTATTATCCATAAGTAGTTTAATAATAGTTCTTTTTATCCCTGTTACAGATGCATAGGTTTCCAAACAGCCATTTCTGCCACAGCCACATTTTCTGCCATCATCTTTTACAATAACATGTCCAAGTTCGCCAGCAAATCCATCATTACCATAAATAAGCTCATTATTAATTACAATACCGCTGCCCACTCCTGTGCCCAGTGTTATCATAATAAAATCTTTAACATTTTGAGCATTGCCAAACATTCCTTCGCCAATAGCAGCAGCATTAGCATCATTGGTAAGAAAGCATGGTGTGCCTCCAAAAGCCATCTTAAAGTAATCAGCAATGGGAATAATTCCTTTCCAATTTAAGTTAGGAGCAAATTCGATAGTTCCACGATAGTAATTTCCGTTTGGGGCACCAATACCAATTGCTCTAACGTTTATATCAAGCTTTTTAGTAGCAATAGCTTTTTCCGCTCGCTTCTTTGTCAATTGAACAAAGCTATTAGCCGTGTCAAAATCTGTTGAAGGAATATTCTCTTTATAAAGTATTTCCCCTGCAAAATCAATAAATGCAAAGTCGGCACTTGTGCCTCCTAGGTCTATCGCTAATACTACTTGTGTCATTTGTTATGGTTTGTTCAATATTTATGTTGCAAAGATGCATTATTATTTTGTAAGATTGATTTATTTTTATTGGAATTGCATTATAAATAAAAATAAAGAGTCTTTAGATTTTTGTAAATTAACATGATAGCTTAATATGGATTCGTGATTATTATTGTATATTTGCATACAACACAATAATAATAACTATGTCGAAAAAATCAACACGTAAACCAAAGAAAAGAACTTTAAAAAATTCTTTTATGCAACAGATAGTTTCTGTTTTTGCAAAGAACCCTCATACATCGTATAATTATAAACAAGTGGGGCGAATGCTTGGCATTGGTGATAAGGCTGGGCGAAGGCTTATTGACGAAATGTTGGTAAAGATGTTGAATGACGGTATTATTGATAGTAAGCAAAAAGGAAAGTATAAACTTAAAGAGGAATATATAACTGACTTTACTCAAACTAAGATGGTTGAGGGAGTGGTTGATATGAAAAAAACTGGCAAGGCTTATATTATTTGTAAAGAGTTGGATGAAGATGTATTTGTTGGTTCTAATAATACCAACCATGCTTTTCATGGCGATAGAGTATCTGTGAGCTTATTCCCAAAGCGTGGTGGAAGAAAGGTTGAAGGACAGGTTATCGAAATTCTTGAAAGAAAGAAAACGCAGTTTGTTGGCGTTATAGAAATATCCAATAAGTATGCATTTGTTATTCCTGATAAGGAAAATATGCCCTTTGATTTCTTTGTGCCATTGGATAAATTAAATAAAGCCAAAAATGGAGAAAAAGTACTTGTGGATTTTGTGGATTGGCCCATGCGTTCCAGAAATCCTTTTGGTGAGGTTGCTAAAGTGCTTGGTAAGCCGGGGAATAATAATGTGGAAATGCTATCCATAGTTGCTGATAATGATTTTGCACTTTCTTTTTCTAAAATAGTGGAGCAGGAAGCAGCTAAAATTGATAATAAGGTTAGCAAATCAGAAATAAAGAATCGTCGCGATTGTAGAGATATATTTACTTGCACAATTGATCCTTATGATGCTAAAGATT
>JAOZSY010000020.1 GCA_029939445.1 Bacteroidales bacterium | reverse complement strand
ATCAAGAATGATAATTGAGTTTGACAGGTTATGAAACTTTCTCAAGTTTCTATTTTTGTTTGTTAAAAGAGTATTTAATAACTGAAAAAAAGTTGTAATAACCATTTCACTCTCCCAGCCCTCAATAAAAAATTCTGAATCATTTGAGGAGTATAAAAATGAAGAATACGCTTACTTAGCAGGAGCTGGTTTTGGTGATTATCAGTGGATGTTGAGTGATTTGCCAAAGCCAAATCTTTATGATGTAATACCTAACTTTCATAATACAACCCTAAGAATTGAAAACTTAAAGAAAACTATTGAGATTGATCCTTATAGTCGGCTTAAGGGAGTTCAGGCTGAGGTAGATTATTTACTTGGATTTTCTGATGAAATGAATAGTATTATTGAGCTGGGAAATAAAGGAGTTATACCTATGCGTATTGTTCATCAAGACACAAAAATTAGCAATATACTATTTAATGAAAAAGGAGAATTTCTTTGTGTTATCGACCTAGATACAACTATGTTAGGCTATGTTTGTTATGATTTTGGAGATGCCATAAGAGGTGGGATGAATACTGCTGCCGAAGATGAAGATAATACTGAGAATGTAGCTATAAATATGAGTAATTTTAAAGCTTTTACAAAAGGTTATGCTGCTACTACAAAATCGTTTCTATCTCAAGATGAAGTAAAAACATTAGCTTTTGGAGCGAAATTAATTACCTTTGAGCAAAGTATTCGTTTTTTGGATGATTATCTCAATGGTGATAAATACTATCGATGCACAAAACCAAAGCATAATTTAATTCGTACAAGAGCACAAATTGCCTTATTGAAATCTATAATAATTAACTTTAATACAATGGAGGCTATTGTTTTGGAGTGTTTTGAGAATTAGAATTTGCGCAAAAAAATAAAGCTCCAAATATCAATGATATTTGGAGCTTTATTATGTCTAAAAAATACCTATCTATCTTTCTCTAAGGTTATGAATACGAAGTAATTGAAATGCTGCCCAACCTAAAACTAATAGTGTTCCAAATGTAAAGACTAGGTAAGAAATAAGCATCCATAATGGAGTTCTACCACTTGTTCCCCAAATATTACGGCCAAGTATTGGATTATCCCAAACTTTAGCATATCCAATAGTAATAGTTTTTTCTGAAGTAATTGCCTTGTCGCTTGTGCGAGCAATAATTGAGATATTACCATCTTTATCAGCTTTTAGTTTGCCAGCTTCAATAATAACTTCACCATCTTCATTTGATCGCTCTCCTTCAAAAAGTGCCATATCACCAAAGTAACGTTTTACAAAAAAGTCAAGTTTTATACCTTGAGCTTTAGCTGGATGTCCATCAGCATCAACTGCAATAATCCTTACAATAAAACTATTTAATTCATCATCATAAGTTGCTTCTATATCTTTAATTTCACCTTCAAACTTTGGTGTTTTAGGTTTTGTATCAGCAGTAGCATCAGTAACTGGAGGAGTGTAATCGCTATAGCTTGATCGTATAAAAGCAACAATTTTCCAACGGTCATCATCAGATAAACTTCCGCTAAAAGGAGGCATTCCGCCTTTACCATTGGATATTTTGGTAAATATTTCGCCATCAGTATTAGCTCCTTGCCAATCAGTAGCTCCTAAATTTGGTGCTAAAGGTAACTCTCTATCATTTGTAGTAGCAATATTTACATCACCATGACACATCTTACAGCTCTTCTTAAAAATGGTATTTCCTGCATCTTGAATGTCCTCAGTATAAGCTACACCAAGTTTCATATCTTTCTGCTCCGCAGTAATATTCCAATCTTGGGCTTGTACATTAGTCAAAATTAAGAGGCTAATGCTTACAAAACTTAATATTTTACTTAATTTATTCATTGTATCTTGTTTTATCTCTTAATTATAAATCTTTATGAATATCTACACCTTTTTCTTCTGCAATTTCCCAAAGAGAAATAACAGGAAATAGTTTTACGAGAATACTAATAATAAGTACTGCCATAGCAACAATGCCTAAGGTGACTGTAATTTCAAGCCCAGTAGGAGTGTAGTGGTGAAAGCTCTCAGGTACATTTTGAATTGGTAAATAAGCATGAATCATTGTTGGAACAATAATAATTACACGTTTAAACCAAGCACCAATTACAATTGCAAGACCAATTAACATCATTGGGAAAGGCTTACGGAAAGGCTTGAACAAGCCAAGAGTTATTGGTAATAATAAGCCAAAGGTTTGAGTTAGCCAAAACATAACACCATATTCACCATTCAGAGAAAATAGAGTAAAGATGTGATCAGCATCAGCAGCTTTCATTTTATAACCAGGAACTAAGAACTCATTAATATTAAAATATAGATATACAAGTCCAACTAAAACCATTAGTTTTCCCATTTTATCGAAATGAAAATCAGTAATATAATCCTCAAGTCTATAAGCTTTGCGAATGAAATACATTGCTACTAATACAGCTCCCGCACCGGCTACAAAAGCTCCGGTTACATAATAAGGGCCAAAAATAGTACTATCCCAACCAGCTCTTAAAGTTAATGCCGATAACCATGATGTTACTGTGTGTAAAGCCATAGCTACTGGTACAATTAGTATTAATAATACTCTTAATGTACTATGCAAGATTTTATACTGTCCTGGTGTTCCTACCCAACCTAATGAAAGAATATTATACATATTCCATTGCCATTTTGGAAGGTCTTTTTTCATATGGTTTCTTATTATTCCTAAATCGGGTAATAGAGGTAAGAATAATAATAGAATACTTATAAAAATATATAAGTTAACCACTGTAACATCCCAAATAATTGGTGACTGAAAACGGCCATGAAATAATAGGTTAAGAATTCTGTCGGGGCGACCCATATCTGCAACAATTGCTATACCAGCTACCATTGCAAAAGCAAGTGCAATCATTTCTGCAATTCTTGATATTGGAGTTATCCACTTTTGTCCTACTAGGCCCACAACTGCAGATATAAGCATACCTACTAGTGCCGTGGCTACAAAGAATACAAATGAGGCTATATAAACTCCCCAAGATACATAATCACGCATCCCAGTTTCACCTAGTCCATTTTGTAATTGAATAGTATAACCCCAAATAGCTACTGCAATAATAGTTAGCAGCGAGCCAATCCATATTTTATAACTCAAAGGGAATTTTGTCATCGGCGTAAGAAGATCCTCTCGGATTTTCAACATTATTGCCTCATCACTTTGTTTCTTATTTTCTGACATCTCTTTTGTCTGTTTTAAGAATTATTATTTATTTTTATCTATTAACTATGGTGTCCTTTAGGCTCTTCTTCTCCTAAATAGTTCAATTCACCTTCTTTATATTCGAACATGCGATCTTTAGGAGGTAAATAATAAACACTAGGCTTAGTTCCTAATTCAGGTAGTAAAGTATATGCACCATTATCACTTAATAGTGAACTTAAGCGTACAGTTTCTTTACTAGTACCATTGGTAACTGCATCTTCGTTTGCATCGCCAAACCAATATGTTCCGTTCGGACATGCTGATACGCAATATGGAAGTTTACCAATACGTAATCTGTCAGCACTGAAAAGACATTTCGAAACTGTTCCTTTTTTCTGAGGAACATTAAGCTCCATATCATAAACAGCATTAGCATCTCCTTCATAATATTTAGGCTCCGACCAATTGAAAACACGGGCAGAATATGGACAAGCTGCAATACAGAATCTACATCCTATACAACGTTCATTGTCAATAAGCACAATTCCATCTTTACGTTTGAAAGTGGCATCTACTGGGCATACTTTAGTACATGGTGGATTATCGCAATGCATACAAGGCTTTGGTTGATAATAAAAACCTGTTCCTTCAGCATTTTCTGTTTGCAATACATTAATATGATGTTGCTCTGGTTTTAAATGGTGGGCTCCTTGGCATGCACTCATGCATTTACGTGCATTTTTGCATTTTGCAAGGTCAATAACCATAACAAATTTCTTGCCCGATAATCCTTCACGAGAACGAATTTGCATTTCGTTAAGGTTAAGCTTTAATTTGCTTTTGTCTCCATTTATTACTTTTCCATCGGTGGTAAGCATTGGAACTTTTTCTTCATCATCGCTCACGCATGAGCTTAATAGCCCTAAACCTGATACTGCAGTTGCCCCGCCTACACTTATACCAAACTTTTTAAGGAAGTTTCTTCGCGAGGTTGCTTCTGGCGTAATCTTCTTACTCATAATATATTAAAGTTATATTAGTTTCTTTTTTATGATGTTTTTTCTAATTGAGTATTTGATTGCGTAAATATAGGTACATTTTCTTGATATATTTCTGCATCATCTAATTTGTATTAATTCTAAATAAGTAGTAATACGCGTTCTTTTTGTTACAAAATATATTTATTTTGCTATTCTTTTAAAAATATGTTTAGCTTTGCTATTGAAATAATAGATTATAATTCTATATAACGATATAAGCTTAATGATAAAAGTATTAGTAGCAGATGATCATAAAATATTTGTAGATGGTTTAATATCATTATTAACCTTAGAGCATAATATTAGTATTGTGGCGAAGGCACATAATGGTAATGAATTGATAGAGTGCGTTAAGAAATATGATGTAGATGTTATTCTTTCGGATATTAATATGCCCGAAATGGATGGTAAAGATGCTGCAGGTATTATTATCAAAGAATACCCAGATATTAAGATAATAATGCTAAGTATGCATAATAGAACTGCCATAATTAAAGAGATGGAGGAGATGGGCGTGCATGGATATGTTCTTAAGAGTTGTGATAATGCAGAATTGGTTGATGCTATTAATACTGTTTATTTAGGTAAAAGATATTTCTCAAAAGAAGTAAAAATGGTTCTTGATAATTCAAAAGTTGGCATTAATGATGATGAAGAAATGCTCATTACAGCTAGAGAGCTAAGTATTATTAAGCTATTATGCAAGGGGCAAACATCAAAAGAAATTGGTCTTAATCTTGGTTTAAGTGTTTTTACTGTAGATACTCATCGAAAAAATTTACTGATTAAAACAAAATGTAAGAATGTGGTTTCTTTAGTAAACTATGCTTACAAAAATAATATAGTAGTTCTAGATTAAGTAATAGGTTATTTTAAATACTCATCCCGCCTTACTATAGCTATATAGTTGTCTTCCAAAATGTTGTATCCGTATTCGTAACTAAAATAATAATACTTCTTGTTTTTGGTAGAGTAAATATTCGTATAAAAGTCGAAATTAAAACCTTTGTCTAGCATATCACTTTTTTTCACTCTTTTCACATTTTTATCAGTAGTTAATACAAAGGCCTCCATAATTCTACGATTTTTTCGGAGTGTATAATTAACTTTTCTAATATATTTATTTTGATGTGCTTGAGTTCTATTGTTATATGTATTTCTACATTGATCGGAGCAGAATTTCTTATCTATTCTTCCAAAAATCTCAGTATTACATTCTAGGCATTTTCGAGCTTCAGTCATGATAATCTATATTTATTAATTTTAGTATTGCTAAAGTAATGAAAATCTTATTAGATAGTAACTTTAATTATTACTTTTGCGTCAAAGGTTATAATATTTTATAATTATCTTTAATGAAAGCACTTTTATTTTTATTATTTACAATTGTTTCTATTGCTAGAATGTTTGCTCAATCTAATAATAGCCCTAACAATTCTTATTTCGAGATTGATGGAATTGTATTAGATGAAGTAACAAAAACTCCTTTAGCCTTTACTAATATTGGAATTATGTCCTCCTATAGGGGGACTGTTAGTAACGAAAATGGTCAATATTTGTTATATATTTCGGATATTGATATAACTGATACTGTTAGTTTTCATTATATAGGTTATAAAGTTAAGAGAATAACTATATCTGATTTATTGAAAGATTCGGTGGTATTGCTTCAAGAGGATATTGTTTCTATAAGTGAATTTATAGTTTATGGTAACGATATTGACGCTAAGTCTATTGTAGAAAAAGTGTTGCCCAATAGAGAGAAGAACTATAAACCTAGTCCACAGAAATTACGGGTTTTTATTAGAAATAGATATGTTACTGATATATATAAATTTAAAGTAACTCCACTAAAAAATTCTTTTAATCAATTAGATGATAATACTGCCAGGCTTATTGAGAAGAGTGTTCCAAAACAAGAGCTATCATTTACTGATTATTATGGGGATGTATATTCTAATAATGATATAAGTGTTGACTATAATAAACGTACAAAATTGTCTCCATTAAAGATAATATCTTTGAAGGATAATCAGGATTACTCTGAAATAGAAACCACCTTTGAGGACTTATTTAACGACACTCAAGAAAAGGAATATTGGAAAGTTGCATCTGGAGTGTTTAGCACTAAAGTTAACTTAGAAAATGATTCTGTAAAGTCAGATACAAACTATAAAGTAGAAGATTATAAGAATACAATGAGTAGCTGGTTTTTAGCGAAGCAGATAAATCGTGGCAATCGTTTTTTGTCAATGGATAATGAGGATAGTTGGGAATTTTTGCATAATACAGGGAAGTATATATACACTTTATTTGGAGGTACTAGAATAAAAGGGGAGGATGTTTATATTATTGATTTTGTAGCCAAGCGCCGAGGAAGTTATCATGGCAGATTATATATTTCGTGTAATACTTATGCAATTATAAAAGCAGATTTTGAATATGCTGAAGGTAAAACAGGTGTTGATGTTAATATGTTAGGAATCTCATATATGGAGTCGGTACATAAAGTTACTCTTTTTTATGAGAACCATGATGGAGTATATCATCTAAAATATCTTTTTCGCCAAGAAGGTGAAATCTTAGGAGTGAATAGAAAAGTAGAATTAATAAAAAAACGTGAGAGATTTTTATTGGACAAAACTGTTGCTAAGTATAAGGTGAAGCTAAGCTTTCGTACTCAAAATCTTAACTCTATTGAGATATTAATAATTAAGGACAAAAGTATTTCTATAAATCAGTTTAACGAATTTAAGAGTAAAGAGAGACTTAAAGTTCAGTATGTTAATGAGTTTGATGATAAAATGTGGGATGGTTATTCAATTATAGCACCAACACAGCAAATGCGTGAATATCATAAAAAATAGTATTCAAAATAAAAGCTCTTATTTTAGAACTAATAGTTATTAACTAGAAGACCCTTCTTCACTATCATTACTACTACTGCTAACTGTTGCATCAGTATCAAGGTCTAATTGTTTATTATCCTTTTTAGGAGTTATTACTTTTTTAGACTTAGTTGCATTAACCTTTTTAGCTTTTTTCTTGTCAGAATCTTCACCAAGTATATCCTTTACATGTAAATCAATTTGAGGGAAAGGGATTTCAATATTATTCTCAGCAAGAGAATTATATATACCAACATTTATATCACTTCGAGTTTGTATTCCATCTTCAAAACTAACCCAGAAAAGCACCCTAAAGTCTAATGAGCTATCACCAAAACCAACAAATAGTACCACGGGATTAGGATAAGGTAGTATTTTAGGGTGGTTCTTGCAAACCTCTGTTAGTAGCTCAATTACTTGATTTGGATCGGAGCCATATTTTACACCTATTAAAGTCTCCATTCTTTTCTTATTATCAGATAGTGTCCAATTAATTAAATCGTTAGAAACTAAGTTTGTGTTTGGAACAACAACTTCTGCACCATCATAGGTAACAACATTACTTGCTCTTATTCCAATGTTTGTAACCCTTCCTAATAATGTGCCAACTTCAATAGTATCACCTTCTTGTAAAGGCTTTTCGTAAATAAGAATTAAGCCAGAAACAAAATTGCCAACAATATTTTGCAAACCAAAACCAATACCAACACTTAATGCACCAGCAATAATACTAATGCGTGTCATGTCCATGCCAGCAGCAGATAATGCTACTGTAAAACCCAAGAATAGAATAAGCATTCTAGCAGTAAGTGAGATGGCTGCCGCAGAGCCTCTCTTTAATTCCTTTTTCGCTAAAACTTCTCTTTCAATAAACGATTTTATGAATTTATTTATTGAAATAGATAGATATAGAATTCCAACAAAAAGTAAAATATCACCAATTCTAAAGGAAAGGTTTCCAATACTAATTCCAGATGTTAATATGCTACTAAATTTTGAATTAAAGAAAGATAATACTTCTGATATTTGTAATAGAGCATAAGCCCATAATAAAAATAGGGAGATGTTAATTATTTTATTTCCTTTGGTTATTATACTATGTTCATTATTGGTAATGAAATTAGAATATTTTAGTTTTAAAGTTTCTACACTTGCAATTAATATACTCTTAAATATCTTTACAGAAGAAAATGCAATAATGGTTATTGTTCCTAAGTTAATTGTTAGACTAAGAGTGTAAATAGCCAAATTCATTAATCCAAATATATTAGCAAAGAAAGACGTTGTAAATAGAATAATAGCTATTGGTGCAATTATGTTTGTATAATACAACAAACTATGTTTGTTGGAAATAGCATCCTTATCTTTACGTAGTAAAAAGGGTGTTATTAATGCAATTGCTAATATTGTTTCAAATAAAACATATAATCTAGAATAATCACCAAAATACCATGCAAACAATTCTATGTTGTTTAATGCAAGTAGAGTAATCATTGTAATAGTGATTTGTTTTGATCTTTTATCAAAAGAATCGGATACTATAATTAGCATCATTGCCAAAATAGCAAGGTATATTAAACGGGCAACAAACAAAGGTGTGTAATGAATTATCATCAGCCACGCTAATAATAAAATTGTTATAGATATATATAGGATTTTACTTGTAAATGTTCTTTGTACTTTTTTGAAGCCAGGAGTGTCATTGTCATAACCCAGCTTTAGATAGTCTCTTCTGAGTTTTACTAAATATCCAATTATTACTAATATAACTAGAAAGTATATTAATGCCCTATCCTTAATTTTTTTGTAAAAGTAGGTAAATGTTTTAGTGTTTTCATAATAAGCCAATTCTATTCTACTGCCAAAGCTACCCTGAAAACTATCTTTATAATCTAATGAAATAATACTTGGATTTGTTTTTTTAAACATTTCCTTTTGTTTCGTTTCTATTAGCTCATTAATTTCAGAAAGTATTCTTTCGGTATATATAACGTTTTCTAAAATATTATTTTCAATTTCTAGAAGGGAATTTATTTGTTTATTATAATCACGAATTATTTTTGAGGATGCTTTTTTGTTTTTATTAATCCTATTTAGAATATGGTAAGAAACTTTTGGTTTTAGACTTGGTAGATTTTTCTCCCATTTATCATTATTTTTTGTAAAACGATGCTGATTAATCTGGGTTTCTCTAATTTTTTTCTGAATTACAATTTGAAAAGTTCTTAATTCGTTATAATATCGCTGCCAAGTATATTGAGCGCTTTTTAAGAAATAACTTGATAGTTTGGTTGATTCAAACTCGTTAAATTCCTCTCCTTGCTTAATAATATAATTATTTATTATATCAGTTCTATTTATTAAAACTTTAAATTCATCTTTATTCTTAGACGAAATATTAAATTTAGTAATAAGATTATCTGTATACTCAATCTCATTATTTATTGTACTTAACTCAATAGGTTTATTCTGTTCAACACTATCTTTGGTAGTGATTATTGACTCTTGAGGAGTAAAAATATCTATTTGTGAAAAAATAGGGGTACTTATTATTATATAAATTAGAATAAGTAGTATTTCTCTTTTAATTGGTAGAATAGGTTTTCTCATTTTATAATATTGAATTTATTAAGTTTCAAAAATACAGTTTTTTTTTATACAATTTTTTAGTAGTTTGATAATACAAGGAAGACACATATTATTTTCACTAAACCACTATGTGTCTTTTACTATCGTAATATACTTTGTATATGTAAATTTAAGATGCTTATTTATCATCTCCTGCCTGCTAGATATACTCCCGATAGGGATGGCAGGCAGGCTAATTAATCAAATTAACTTTTTTGGAATTGACTTTTGCAGTATAGCAAGCACTTGAGAGCTTTTAGAATTACCTTAATAATATTTGTAATTTATAAGGTGTTATTTAAGGTGTATTTACCCTGTTTATAATACATTTTTTTATAATTATTGGTGAGAATATATATGAAATATGTAATTTAGCTTTTTATAATTGATTTTGACATATGAAACGAACATGACAAATTTTAATCTTATTTTGACCCATAGGGCAATGATTAAAATTTTGTTATGTGACTCATATGGCCATAAAAATATAAACATATGAAACGAACATGACAAATTTTAATCTTATTTTGACCCACAGGGCAATGATTAAAATTTTGTTATGTGACTCATATGGCCGTAAAAATATAAACATATGAAAACAGCCACCTTAAAACAATTGAAATCAGAACTTGAATTTCAGGATGCTAAAAAGCTTTCGGAATTGCTTATTAGATTGGTTAAATATAAGAAAGAGAATAAAGAATTACTTACATACTTACTATTTGAAAAGGATGATGAGCATAACTATATAAACGAGGTTCGCTTGCTTATTGATAACGATTTTGATAAGCTAAATTCCATAAGTTTTTATCTGGCAAAGAAGACAATTCGTAAGGCTCTACGCACAACTAATAAATACATAAAATACTCTGGGAATAAGCAAACAGAGATTGAATTACTTATATATTTTGTGCAAAAATTGAAGAATTCTGACTTAGATATACAAAATAGTAAAGTTATAGAGAATATGTATTTTAGGCAATTGGAGAAAATACATAAAGTGCTAAAAGTCTTGCATGAGGATTTGCAATATGATTATAAAGAAGAGATAGAGGATTTAGAATTGTAAGATTTTATTACAATAATAAAATCCATTATAATAATTAAACAAATATTCTAAATAATCAAATAAATTACAATGAAAAAATCAATACCTTTACATCAAATTATTATACTATGCCTTATAAGAAACCTGAGATAAAGAAACTATATTATTCTATTGGCGAAGTGGCTGATATATTTGATGTTAATACATCATTAATACGTTTTTGGGAGAAAGAATTTGATATTATAAAACCAAAAAAGAATGCCAAAGGAAACCGTATGTTCACCGAGGTTGATGTTGACAATTTTTTTATAATATTTCACCTTGTTAAAGAGCGAGGTTATACTTTGCAAGGTGCAAAAGAAAAGCTTAAAGGAAATAAAGAAGACACCGTAAATCAAATAGAGATGTTAAAATCTTTAGAAAACGTTAAGGTTTTTCTTTTGGATATGAAAAAACAAATTAAGGAAGATTAATGAATTCAATGCTCCTCGAAAACATCTCGGAAGCTATTAAGAGTATTAAATCACATGCTCTAAGGGCTGTGCTTACTATGGTAATTGTTGCCATTGGTATAATGGCTTTGGTTGGTGTGCTTACAGCCTTAGAGTCAATACAAGGCTCCATTACTAGTAGTTTTATGCAAATGGGGTCCAATACATTTACCATTGTAAATAGAAGTAAAATTATTGTTGGTAATAACAATGGAAGAAGGGTGAGATATACTCCGGTAAGTTTCAATGAGGCTAATGATTTTAGGAGCAGATTTGATTTTCCAGGAATACTTTCTCTTAATGCATGGGCTACTGGTGCCGCCACTATAAAGTTTGAAAGTAAGAAGACCAATCCCAATATATCAGTTATGGGAATTGATGAAAATTATTTTCAAACAGCAGGATTGAATTTATCAAAGGGTAGAAATTTTACTGCCTATGAGATGAAAAGTGGGGGTTATAATGTTATTATTGGCGATGCTGTTAAAGCTAAACTATTTGGTTCTAAAGGTATTGCATTAGGGAAGATAGTAAGTATTGGTGCAATGCGTTATAGAGTAATTGGGGTTTTGGAGAGTAAAGGTAGTGGAATGGGTGGTGGTGGTAGTGATAGGCGAGCATATATTTCCTTGGCAAGTTTAAGAAATAAGTATTACTACCCATCAATGAGCTTTACAATAAGTTTTATGACGACTAATCAACAGTTATTAAATCAAGCAGTTGATGAAGCCGAAGGCGTTTTTAGAATGACTAGAGGACTAAAAGTGGGTGAAGAAAGTAATTTTTCCATAACGCGTAGTGATAATATTGCAGAGCAACTTATCGAAAATCTTAGTTTTGTGCGTATTGTTGCTGGTATAATTGCTTTTATTACCCTTTTGGGTGCTTCCATTGGACTAATGAATATTATGCTAGTTTCGGTAAGTGAGCGTACTCGCGAGATTGGATTAAGAAAAGCACTCGGAGCAAATAATAAAGCCATACGAAATCAATTCCTTGTTGAATCAGTTGTAATAACAGAGTTGGGAGGTTTTTTAGGAATTATTCTAGGAATAATCTTGGGAAATGTTGTTGCATATTTTACTGATGGTCCTTTTGTTATTCCGTGGCTATGGATTATTTTTGCATTTACTGTAAGTCTTTTAGTAGGTCTTCTTTCGGGTCTATTTCCTGCTATTAAGGCTTCAAAACTGGATCCGATTGAGTCGCTTAGGTTTGAGTAAGTTTAATGGTGTAATTAGTTAATGATATAATGGTTTAACATTTAAAATTTTAATAATTTAGCAATTTAACCTTTAACAATTTAGTATTTACCACACATGCAATTAAAGAAATATCATATTTGGCTATTATCTATTCTAAGCGGTTTGCTTATGGGTATGGCATGGCCGGTGAATGGTGTAGTAGGGCTGGCTTTTATCGCATGGATTCCCTTGCTATTTGTTAGGGACTTTGTTCGAAATAATCCCGAACAGTTTTCTAGGGGTGCTATGGTCCTTTATTCCTATGTTACTTTCTTAACTTTTAATCTGTATACCACATGGTGGGTAGCATATTCAAGCATAGAAGGTGGTCTGATGGCGTTTCTTCTAAATAGCTTATTTATGTCGTTGGTATTTGGCTTGGCTCATATTATCGATAAAAAAATATTTAACGAGAGATCGGGATTTTTTGTTCTAATATTCTTTTGGCTCTCATACGAATACCTGCATATGAACTGGGAATTAAGTTGGTCGTGGCTTAATTTAGGAAATGTATTTTCGGAGAATCCAAATTGGGTACAATGGTATAGTATTACTGGCACTTTAGGTGGCACTGTTTGGGTGTTAGCCTTAAATTTAGTATTATTTTCTACCATAAAAAAATTCATACGTTCAGATAAAAATATTATTGCAGTAATTCCAAATATTATAGTTGCAGTAGCTATTTTTGTAACGCCTTTATTATACTCCAACTCTTTATTAAAAGAAGACTTGCCAAAAGATTTGCCTACTGTAAACCTACTTTTAGTACAGCCAAATGTAGAGCCTTATTACGAAGCTTATGAGCTTAATTCCAATCAATTGGTACATAATATGCTTAGCGTGGTTCGTGAATATATGGATGATTCTACGGAATTGGTAATTACTCCCGAATCTACTATCGAACGATCAATGTGGGAACATAAGATGCAAAGATATTCTGCAATAGATAGTGTTATTAGATTTGTAGGTAAAAACCCACAACTAGATGTTTTAATGGGAGTATCTACACGTAGAGCAATTGGCGAAAATGAAGAGGTAAAAGCCTATGCGCGCTCATTTATAAAAGGTAAAAAAGAGCTGTTTTATTATAAATATAATACTGCCCTTTTTATTAGTAATAATCAAGCTTTGCAGTTTTATCATAAGTCTAAATTAGTACCTGGAGTAGAGCGTCTTCCTTTTGCCGCTTATTTAAAACCAATTCAGAAATTTGCAATTGATTTGGGCGGTACAACTGGTAGCCTTGGAACAAGTGATGAGCCAAAGACTTTTGATTTTGGTAACAATAGAAGAGTTTCTCCAATAATATGCTACGAATCAATTTATGGCGAATTAGTGGGTAAGTTTAGCTCTTATGGTGGTGGTTTTATTGCGGTAATTACAAATGATGCCTGGTGGTACGAAAGCCCTGGTTATCGCCAGCATTTCTCTATAGCTCGCCTTCGTGCAGTGGAAAATAATCAATATGTTGTGCGTGCTGCAAATACTGGTACTACTGGTGTTATTGATAATAAAGGAAATATTGTTTCTGTATCTGATTTTTATACAAAAACAGCTATTAAGGCTAAAATACCGCTCAATAATACACCAACTTATTATGCTGTTAATGGAAATTATCTTGCAAGATTTTCTTTGTTTATAGTAGGATTAATGTTGGTGATAGCTTTTTCTAGGAAACTTAGAAAGGAGTAATTATTAATAGATAGTATTACCAAATATCAACCTTAAGTCTACAATATTATGAAATTAAAGTAATATAATTATATTACTTTTGTGAATATAAAAGGAATTAAAAATATAATTTTAAAAACAATATATTATGCCAAATATAGATTGGAAAAACTTGAGCTTTGGTTATACAAAAACTAAGTATAATGTACGAACTTACTTTCGTGAGGGTAAATGGGGAGCATTAGAACTAAGCTCCGAAGAAACCATTAATTTGCATATGGCTGCTACTGCTTTGCATTATGGACAAGAAGCATTTGAAGGATTAAAAGTATTTAGAGGTAAAGATGGTGCTATTCGTGTTTTCCGTTGGGAAGAGAATGCTAAACGAATGCAGAGATCTGCTGAAGCTATTATGATGGAGCCAGTACCATCAGAGCTTTTTCTTAAAGCAATGATAAAGGTTGTAAAAATGAATGAGGAGTTTATTCCACCATACGGAACAGGTTCTTCACTTTATTTGCGTCCATTACTTATTGGATCTGGTGCTCAAGTGGGTGTTAAACCTGCAAGTGAGTACTTATTTATGATATTTGTAACTCCAGTAGGACCATATTTTAAAGAAGGTTTCAAGCCAGTAGATATGGAGCTTGTTCGCGATTTTGATAGAGCTGCACCACAAGGTACAGGAAGCGTTAAAGTTGGTGGTAATTATGCAGCAAGTCTAAAGGCTACTATGCGAGCTCACGACGAAGGTTATGCTGCTAGTATTTTCTTAGACTCTAAAACAAAAACTTATATTGATGAAGCTGGCCCTGCTAACTTTTTTGGTATTAAGGATGGAAAATATATTACTCCAGATTCAGACTCTATTTTGCCTTCAATTACAAATATGAGTTTAAGAGTATTGGCTGAAAATATGGGACTTACAGTGGAGCGCCGCCATGTTCGTGCTGATGAGTTGGGAAGTTTTGAGGAAGTTGGTGCTTGCGGTACTGCAGCAGTTATTTCACCTATAAAACGCATCCACGATCGCGATACTGATGAGAATTTTATGTATTGTAAAGATGGTAAGGCTGGTCCTATCTCAACTAAACTATACGAAACTCTTCAGGGAATTCAAATGGGAGAAGTTGAAGATAAACATGGATGGAATATGGTTATTAAATAAATAACTTTCTAGTAATAATAGAAAGCAGATAATAAATTAATTTATTATCTGCTTTTTTTATGCCTGTATATTTCTTATCTTTATCTGTACTACTATGATATAGACTGTATTAAGATATAATTATTATTAATCAATATTTATATTTGTTTTATTATCTAAAATACCTACTTTTACGGCTAGGAAAAATACATTTTGATCTATTGGTCAAAATAGAGTCTTTTATAGTAGTATATCTATTTAATAGCTAACATATTCTATAATTATATATTTATTAAGTTTAATATCAGTATGTTACTGATAAATTAGTTTTTATGAAAATTAAATTATTTACAATAAGCTTTTTGTTTTTACTGATTATTACTTCATGCAAATTTTCGCATGAACCAAAGGTTGTAGTTTCTATTGCCTCGCAGCAGTATGAAGTAATAAAGAGTGACGAATTGAGCCCCGATGCTGAAATTGACTCCATAATTTCTATATATAAAAAAGGAGTGGATAGTATTATGAATAAAGTTGTGATATATTCTAAGCAATCTATGGATAAAAGCAAACCGAGTGGTCCTTTAGATAATCTTATTACTGATGCAATGCTGTCTGAAATTAATAAGGTAGTGGATATGCCTGTAGACATTGCTTTTTATAATTACTACGGCATAAGACAAATAATGCCTAAAGGTGAAATTGTGATTGGAAATATTTTTGAAATACTTCCTTTCGAGAATCAAACAACTTTAGTGCATTTAAATCCTAAAGGGATGCGAGCTATGTTACACTATATATATAGAACAGGTGGACAGCCAATATCAGGAATAGATATTACTTATATAGACTCGCTTAATTATAAAGTAATAATTGGTGATAATGAATGGGACTCAACAAAATATTATTGGGTAGCTACTAGTGATTATGCTGCAAATGGTGGTGATAATATGAATTTCTTTAAAGAGAGTGATTCAATTTTTTATACGGGTGTATTGCTAAGAGATAATTTGCTTAACTATATTGATATTATTAATACCAATGGTGATTCGTTGGAGGCAGATACATTATTAAGAGTAAGATTTATTGAAGAAAATAGAAAAACTACAAAGCGATAATATATAAAGCGCCCATTTCAAATCAATTTTTAACAAATAGGAGAGATTATTAAGCCATTAATATTCGGTTTTTATTCCCTCTTAATATAATTTCTAAATAAATGAAACAAAATAGGAGAGGTTTTATAAAAACAATTGGTAGTGCGGCGGTTTTAAGCTTTGTGCCAGGAATAATATATGCAGCTACATCTAAAGAAAGTAGTAAAATACGACTCACAATATTAAGCACTAATGATATGCATAGTCGCATAGAGCCTTTTGGGGTTAATGATAAAAAATATGCTAGTCAAGGAGGGTTTGCACAACGTACTGCTATTTTAAAGCAAATACGCTTACAAGAGAGCAATGTATTATTGCTTGATGCAGGTGATATATTTCAGGGCACGCCATTTTATAATGTTTATGGCGGTGAGCCAGAGCTTAAAATTATGAGTAAAATTGGATACGATGCGGCAACATTAGGAAATCATGAATTTGACAATGGATTGGATGGACTTAATAAAGCTTTAGATTTTGCCGACTTTCCTTTTGTAAATTCAAATTACGATTTTTCAAAAACTATATTGGCAGGAAAAATTGCACCTTATAAAATAATTGAAAAAGGAGATTTACGAATAGGTATTATAGGGGTGGGAATTAAACTTAAAGGATTGGTTTCAGCAAAAAGTTATGGTGCTACAGAATACCTTAACCCTGTGGAAATGGCAAATGAGTATGCAAAGTTATTAAAAGAAAAATCTTGCGATTTTATAATTTGTTTGTCACATTTAGGAGTGGATTATTCTGAAAATGAAAATCAAATTGGAGATGTGGAATTTGTGTCAAAAACACGAAATATAGACTATGTTATTGGAGGTCATACACATACTTTTATGGACAGCCCTTTGGAGATAAAAAATCTCGATGGAGTAATCGTTCCCGTAAGTCACTCAGGCTGGGGTGGGTTACGTATTGGAAGACTAGATGTAGAATTTGATTCTAAGAAAAATATTTCAAGGGTGCCTCTATATACGTCAAAAAAAGTAGAAAATCAAGCAAAAAAAGATTAATTTCCTAACTATTTTATGCGCACATTTGTAATTGAATTAGTGGGGAAAGAGTGTAGTTTGTAAAGTGGTTATTAACAGACAGATGTTAATAATTGATGATGCATCTTTTTAGAAATTAATTTAGAAAAAAATATCAAAAATTTTTTTAGCGTAATTTAAACAATGACACAAAACCATATTACCGTTTGGAATAATTGCTTAGAAGTAATACAAGACAATATCGATACAAAAGCATATAAAACATGGTTCGGACCGATTAGGGCTGTTCGTTTAAAAAATAATGTTTTGACAATTCAGGTTCCAAGCCAGTTTTTTTACGAATGGATAGAAGAACACTATATTCATTTGTTGAGAAAGACTATTAAAAAAGAACTAGGCAAAAATGGTAAACTTGAATATAGCATTATTATGAGCAATATAGATAAACATGCAATAAATTTACCTACTACAAATAGGAATGCTACTAAAAATAGACCTACTAATATGCCTTTAGATTTGAATAAGAGTAAGTCTAAATCATTTCCTAATCCATTTATTATACCTGGTATTAAGAAAATTAATATTAATTCTCAATTAAATGAGAATTATTCTTTTGATAACTTTGTAGAAGGTGAATGTAATCGTCTTGCTCGTTCTGCTGGTTTTGCTGTGTCACAAAACCCTGGTAAGACCTCTTTTAATCCGCTGTTTTTATATAGTAATAATGGACTTGGAAAAACACACCTTTCGCAAGCAATTGGTTTAGAAGTTAAAGAAAATTATCCTGATAAAACTGTACTTTATGTTCGTGCTGAGCAGTTCTTAAGCCAGTTTATCGATTCTATAAAGAATAATAGTACCCAAGACTTTGTACATTTTTACCAAGTAATAGATGTTCTTATTATTGATGATATTCATGTATTAGCAGGTAAAGAGAAAACTCAAGATATATTCTTTAATATATTTAATCATCTTCACCAAAATGGAAAACAGCTTATTGTGACTTCTGATAAGCCACCTGTAGATTTAGCAGGAATTACTCCTCGTCTTCTTTCAAGGTTTAAGTGGGGTTTGGCGGCAGATTTGCAAACGCCAGATTTAGAGACTCGTATTGCTATACTTAATAGCAAACTTTATAAAGATGGTCTGGAAATGCCTGAAGATGTTATTGAATATCTTGCTTATAGTATTTCATCAAGTGTTAGAGAACTCGAAGGAGCAATGGTTTCAATTCTTGCTCAATCTTCTCTTAATAAGAAAGCAATAAATTTAGACCTAGCACGTAATATGATCGATAAGTTTGTGAAGAATACTTCTCGCGAAATATCTATTGATTATATCCAAAAAATTGTTAGCGACTATTTCGATATTCCTGTAGAAATTATTAACTCTAAGACTAGAAAAAGAGAGATTGTTCAGGCAAGGCAAATTGCAATGTATTTTTCTAAAAAATATACAAACTCATCGCTAGCGGCAATAGGTGTACACTGTGGAAATAAAGACCACGCTACTGTTTTGCATGCCTGTAGAGTTGTAAATAACTTGCTCGATACGGATAAAAAATACCGCTCTTATGTAGGTGATATTGAAAAGAAAATTAAAGTATAAGAAATCCAATAGTAATGGCTTGATTATATATAATATAAAGAGTTGCTTAATTAAAAGCACTAATTCTGAAACAATGGAATTAGTGCTTTTTTATTAAATAAATATATGTTTTTTAATAGCTACAATTTTCTAACTTAGCCCACCAATATAAGTTCGTAATATAAAAACATATAACACTATGAATCAAGATTTAATACTGGTAATAAATCCTCGTTCAATATATACTAGGGTAGCAATATACGAAAACTATAATGTATTGTTTTTAAAAGATATAATGCATCCTGATCAAGATCTAGGACGTTTTTCTCATTACTTAGAACAGGTCAATTATCGTCGCGATAAAATTCTGTCAGAATTAGATAATAATGGTATTTGTTTAGATTGTATTCAGGCTGTAGTAGGTCGTGGTGGTTTAATGAAGCCAGTAAAATCAGGAATTTATGAAATTAACGATGCAATTGTTAGTGACCTTAAGAGTGCCGAATTTGGTGATGATTATGTTAATCTTGGAGGTATTCTGGCAAAAGAAATAGCTTTATTATATCCTAATTTACGATCTTTTATTGTTGACCCGGTAACTGTAGATGAATATCACGAACTAGCTCGCTTTACAGGGCATAAAGATTTTGAAAAGAAGTCGATTTTCCATACCCTAAATCAAAAAGCAATGGCTAAGCGTCATGCTAAAGCACTTATGCGCAAGTATGAAGAAATGAAACTTATTGTTGTGCATTTAGGAAGTGGTATTTCAATTGGAGCTCACTGTAATGGTTCCGTTATTGATGCCAATCAAGCATTGGATGGCGATGGTCCATTTTCGCCAGAACGTACAGGTTCATTACCCGTAGGTGATCTTATTAGATATTGTTTCAACTCAGGAAAGAGTGAAGCCGAGTTATTAGATATGGTTCATTATCGTGGTGGTTTATTCTCGTACCTTGGTACATATAGTGCTTTGGAAGTAGATGCTATGGTTAATAATGGCGATAAGAAAGCTGAGAAAGTATTTGAAGCAATGGCTTATCAAGTATCCAAAGAAATAGGTGCTATGTTTGCTGTTCTTAATTCCGAAATTGATGGTATTATTATTACTGGGGGAATTGCAAATAGTCGATGGTTTGTGAATAAGATTATTGATAGAGTTAGTAATATGGGTCCTGTGCATGTATACCCTGGAGTGATGGAATTAGACTCTATGGCTCAGATAACTCTTTCGGCTATACGTGGTGATGAAGAAATTTTAGAGTATAAGTAAATTATAAATCTCTTATTATAATATTTAGTGAAAACCTGTACAAATCATATTTTAGTAATTAATCCGGGATCTACCTCAACAAAAGTTGCGGTTTTTCAAGGTGCCCGTTCAATGTTTCAACAGGATATTATTCATTCTGAAGAGGATTTGGTATCTTTCGACAAAATTGCTGATCAGTATGAGTTTCGTAAAAATGCGATAATCTCGGTTCTAAAGAATAATGATATTGACCTTACATGTATAGAAGCTGTAATGGGGCGTGGTGGTCTTATTAAGCCTGTTCCTGCTGGAGTAATTGAAGTTGATGAGAAGCTTAAGAATGATTTACGAAATAGTCCCATTGGTGAGCATGCAAGTAATCTTGGTGGATTAATAGCTGATGATCTTGCAAATAACATAAAAGGAGCAAGGGCATTTATTGCCAACCCTGTTGTGGTTGATGAATTTGATGATATTGCAAGAGTTGCTGGGCATCCTCTTTTTGAAAGAAAATCTATTTATCATGCGTTAAATCAAAAAGCTATTGCAAGAGAATATGCTCAGTCGCATAGTATTCCTTATGAAGAGGTAAATGTAATAGTAGCTCATATGGGTGGTGGAATTACTGTTGGTGCTCATAAAAAAGGGCGTGTGATTGATGTAAATCAAGGTTTAGATGGTGAGGGTCCTTTTTCTCCAGAGAGAAGTGGGCATTTGCCAATTGGACAGATTATAAATTATTGCTTTAGTGGAGATTATACCGAAAAAGAGATTCGTAAAATGGTTACAGGCAAAGGTGGTTTGGTAGCTTATTTGGGAACTAATGATACTCGCGATGTATTATCAAGATCATTGCGCGGTGACGATAAAGCTAAACTAATATATGATGCTATGGCTTATCAAGTTGCCAAAGAAATTGGGGCTATGTTTACTGTTTTGCATGGTGATGTAGATGCTATTTTGCTTACTGGTGGTATTGCCCATGGCCAAGATTTTACTAATCTAATTCGTGAAAGGGTGCATAAGTTAGCTCCAGTATTTGTTTATCCTGGTGAGGATGAAATGAAAGCTCTTGCCAAAATTGGAACTCGTGTGCTTACTGGCGAATTAAAACCACTTAAATACTAGTTGTAATTTTAATATTTATATATAATTTTATTATTACTACTTATATATATATAGAAATCTTTTATGTTTATTTTAGGATAAAAGATTTGATAATATTTTTCTCGATTTTAATTGATAATCAAAACATCA
>JAOZSY010000146.1:3399-6668 GCA_029939445.1 Bacteroidales bacterium | reverse complement strand
ATTTGTCGCTATATCTGATTTTATGTTAAATACGGCTGAAATAGCCGTCTTACGTGATTTTCTATAGTTGTCTCATAATTAATATTATGTTAAATAGGATTTTCTAAATACTACTCTGCTACCGTTTATGCTTTCTTGCAAATAATCCATTACACTATAGTAAACTGTATAAATCCTAAAATAGATTTAAATACATACATAAGTATGTAATATTAATAAAGTCAATTCTTGATTAAGTATTATTATTTCATACATTTGTATTTCTAAACTATAAGAATAAGAAATGCGCAAGAAAGTAGATTTTCTGATAATTGGTTCTGGTATTGCCGGTTTAACCTATGCACTTAAAGTTGCAGAATTTGGTAAAGTGATTATAATCTCTAAAGCCATTGCTGACGAAACTTCAACAAAATATGCTCAAGGAGGAATTGCAGCTGTAATGTCGTCTCCTGATTCATATAAGAAACATATTGAAGATACAATTGATGCCGGTGCTGGCCTTTGCAATAAGGAAATTGTTGAAATGACAATAAATGAAAGCACTGAGCGTATAAAAGAATTAATAAAATGGGGAACTGATTTTGATAAGCAAACTGATGGCTCCTACTCACTTAGTCGTGAAGGTGGTCATTCCGAAAACAGAATCCTACATCATAAAGATACTACTGGAAAAGAGATAATTAGAGCATTATTACAGGCGGCTAAAGAGCATAAAAATATCGAAATATTAGAACGTCATTTTGCAATAGATATTATCACACAGCACCATTTAGGTTTGCGTGTTTATAGTAGAACCAAGAATATTCAATGCTATGGAGCATATATTTTAAACCCTGATAACAATGAAATATTCTCAGTATTATCTAAAGTAACACTTATTGCTACTGGTGGTGCTGGAAATGTTTATAGAACTACCACAAACCCAAGAGTAGCAACTGGTGATGGTATAGCCATGGCTTATAGAGCCAAAGCAAAGGTGGAAAATATGGAGTTTATTCAATTTCACCCAACTAGCCTATATAACCCTGGCGAAAGCCCTTCCTTTTTAATTACTGAGGCTTTACGTGGTCATGGTGCAATATTGAGAAATAAACATGGAGAGGCATTTATGCCTAAATACGATAAACGTAAAGATTTAGCTCCTCGTGATATTGTTGCTAGAGCTATTGATACCGAAATGAAAATAAATGGTACAAATCATGTTTTTCTTGATAGTACCCACCTAGATAAGGAGATTTTAATAAAAGAGTTTCCAGCTATTTTTGAGAAATGCATGAGTATAGGTATCGATATTCGTGAGGATATGATACCGGTAATTCCTGCAGCACATTATACTTGTGGTGGTATTAAAGTTGATAGTAATAGTAAATCTACTATTGCTAATTTATACGCATCAGGCGAATGTTCTTCTACAGGTTTACATGGCGCTAACAGACTTGCTTCCAACTCTTTGCTCGAAGCTGTTGTTTTTTCACATAATGCTGCTATTGATTCAGTTGAAGCAGTAAAAACTATTACTTGGAAAGATGAAATTCCGCATTGGAACGCCGAAGGTACTATTATGAACGAGGAAATGATTTTGATTACTCAAACGCAGAATGAACTTCGTTTAATAATGAATTCCTATGTAAGTATTGTAAAATCTGACCTGCGTTTGCAACGAGCTCTCGATAGACTTCATCTGATTTATCACGAAACTGAGGAATTATTTAATATATCGATATTAAATAAGGAGCTTTGCGAACTTCGCAACTCAATAAATACAGCATATCTTATTGTGAAACAAGCAAAAAGCCGTAGAAGTAATATTGGACTTCATTATTCCATAGATTTGATAGGTAAATAAGAGATTATGTTTATTAGTAAAGTTTTAGAAAAAGAACACTTCCCTGCCATTTATGATAATCTTTTGCAATTAAGCGAAGAATTTGAGCTTTGCAGTATTTTTAATTCTAATGAAATTACTAGTGATAAATATTCAAAATATAAATGGATAATTGCTTTAGATAGTATTTCTCAGATTTCTTCAAATACTTTAAAATCTGAAAATTATATAGATGAATTACAGTTATTTATAGATGACAATAAGAATGAATGGATTTTTTCTGCTCTCTCCTATGATCTAAAAAATGGAATTGAAAACCTCTATTCCAATAATTCAGATAATTTACTATTTGATGATTTCCACTTTTTTATTCCTAAATTTATTATAATTCTAGATAATAAAAATGAATTAACATTAAGTTACCATTCACTAGTTTCTAATGAAGAATTATTAGGATTTAAAGTAAAACTTGAACCTATAAAGAACAAAAAATCAATTTGCAATCATAATATAGAAGCTTTTACTACCAGAATTAGTAAGCAAGACTATATTAACACCATTGACAGTATTAGAAAAGATATAAAATATGGTGATATTTATGAAATGAATTTTTGCCAAGAGTTTTATGTCGAAAGTGCTAGAATAGATAATCCTTGGATGATATATGAAAAAATGTGCAAGCTCTCCCCTGCTCCATTTTCTGCATATTATAAGAATAAAGACAAACACCTAATAAGCGCAAGTCCTGAGCGCTACATTCAACGGACAAATTATACAATAATATCACAACCAATAAAAGGTACAGCTCGAAGAATAAATAATGAGCAAGAAGACCAGAGGATTGCAAAAGCACTACAAGAGAGCATTAAAGAACGTGCTGAAAACATAATGATTGTTGATCTTATCCGTAATGATTTATCACGAATTCCGAAATCAAAGAATACTAGAGTTGAGGAATTATGCGAAATTTATAGCTTTAAATATGTTCACCAAATGATATCTACCATTTCTGCAGAAATAAACAGTAAAACTAAATTTACAGATATAATAAAGACAACATTTCCAATGGGAAGTATGACTGGAGCCCCAAAGATTAGCTCCATGGAATTAATTGAAAAATATGAAGAAATAAAAAGAGGTCTTTTTTCAGGTTCTGTAGGTTATATTGAGCCCAATGGCAACTTTGATTTTAATGTAATAATTAGAAGTCTCTTATATAATAGTACTGCTAATTATTTAAGTTTATCAACTGGAGGTGCAATAACTTACCTCTGTAATGCCGAAGATGAATACCAAGAAAGTCTTTTGAAAGCTGAAGCCGTGTTTAAGTTGTTCTAAGGATTTAAGGGAGAACTACTTAAGTATTTAAGGGAGAAAGGTGAAAGGAGAAGTAATAATGCGTGAAAGTAAATTCCTAATTCTACATTCTTAATTCTTCTTTCCC
>JAOZSY010000146.1:0-3299 GCA_029939445.1 Bacteroidales bacterium | reverse complement strand
AGCTCCGAGCCACCCATTGAGTGAGGAATTAGGTATATAGTAAACAAAACTAATGTTGCCAATATTGGCCATAGCTTATTATTAGGGTTTTTTCGTAATACAACAAATGCAATTAGCCAAAAAAACCATGATATAATCGTTTTATTATCAGTCCAATCGCCACCAAATGGCCAGCCTGTCCAGTAATCGCCAAATGCATATTTCTGTACTATTGGGCCTAATATCAATCCTCCAATTCCTAATGCTATAAGCGTAATTCTAACAAACCTAAGCTTTCTAGGACCATTTGCAACGGCCTCCACTCCTGCTCTAGATGCAAAAAATAGCGCAAGTATCATAAATAGCACATGAGGAATAAGTATAGGACGAGGAACATAGCCTTTCCAACGAACCACTACCGATTCTTCAGGAGATAATTCAACTAATTCTGTACCTTTTGATAAAGTGATTTTATATTCAATTTTACCAGCAGCACCTTGCTCTGGCAAAGTAGTTCTATAAACTTCAATCTCTGCTCCTTCACCAAAGAAAACTCTCTCTTTGGATTTCACTAACGGCATTTCTTCTTTATGCCAAGGCTGTGAGGTATTATAAAGTTTATATTCAATAGTTGCTGCTATATCCTTATCAGCAATCTCTAAATCAACATTTAAAGGAGTTCCAATCTCGCATGTACGAGGTAAACTGAAACTATATTCTTGTCCACTAATCTCAATATCTACTCTTTTTGGTTTTGTAGGACCAGTAGCTCGTTGATATACCATTGCGCTTAAGGTTATGAATACTGTAATAACCCATAATAAAATTGACTTTGATCTGCTCATATAATTCTTATAAATACTGTATTTAATCTTTCATTATTATTGTAACTAACTATGTATCAAAATACTTAATTTATATTTTAATAATTATCAAAAGTAATTAATAATTAATCTAAATAAATATGATTATAATAATATTTATCATTTATTAATAGTAGCCCAATATTACAGTATTTCCTATTATTATTAATGAATTATTGTCCAGCAATTAAACATTAATAACCAACCATTAATCATTAACAATTAATAATTATTTTTCACATCAAGCTAAGGTAATAAATGAATACTTTTGCCAACTAAATAAAAAAATAGAAGAAATGCAAAACGAGATATTATCTTTAGAAGAATTACAAAATTGTATAATAGAGGAACCTGCTTTATTAGCTTATTTTTATAACGATAATTGTGCTCCATGTTTGAGTCTTAGACCTAAGATTATTAATATGGTTGAAAAACAATTTCCCAAATTGACTTTACACTTTGTAAATTCTGCAAAAAGTGATATTCCTGCTAATTATAGGGTTTATGATAACCCAACATTATTAGTGTTTTTTGACAAAAAAGAATACATCCGTGAGAGTAAATACGTTAGTACTGTGCAGCTTAGCGAGAAAGTGCAGCGTTATTATGATATGATATTTTAGTTATTAATTGTTAATTATATTATATTGTAATAAATAATATAAAAAACTCCTAGCACATAGCCTTATATAAACTAGTTTTGTTAAAACAAATTTTAAAATTTAGATTATTATGGCAATAACAAAAGTAAGTATAGAAGAAGGATGTATAGCATGTAATGCATGTGAAGATATAGCTCCAGATATTTTTGAAGTGGAGGATGAGTGTAAAGTAATATTGGGTGCTGATTATGTAGAAAACGATGAATTGATTCGTGAAGCTGCTGATTCATGCCCTGTTGAAGTAATTGTTTTTGAAGAATAAAACTATTATTTGAATTAAAATATTTAGAAACTGCTTAACTATTGTTAAGCAGTTTTTTTTATCTTTGTTTTTCAAAATAAACGATAATGAACAAACAATATATTTTATGAGCAAAGACATTTTAACATTGCAGCCAGAAGGTATGTGGAGATATTTCCATGAAATAACTCAAGTGCCTCGTCCTTCGAAAAAAGAGGATAAAATAAGAGACTATTTAATAAGTTTTGGAAAGAAGTACAATCTTGAAACAATCGTTGATGAAATAGGTAATGTACTTATTAGAAAAGGTGGAACACATGGAATGGAAAACCATAAGACAGTGGTGTTGCAGAGTCATATGGATATGGTTTGTGAGAAAAATAGTGATGTAGAATTTGATTTTGATAATGATGCTATTATTACAAGGATTGATGGCGAATGGTTAAAAGCAACTGGTACTACACTAGGTGCTGACGATGGAATTGGTGTGGCAGCTTCATTGGCTTTATTGGAATCTGACGATTATACCCACCCTCCTATTGAAGCTCTTTTTACAATGGATGAGGAAACAGGCTTAACAGGTGCATTTGGTCTTAAAAATGATTTATTAAATGGAAAAATTCTACTAAATTTAGATTCAGAAGATGAAGGAGAGATATTTATTGGCTGTGCTGGTGGTAGAGATACTCTTGCCGAATTGCCAATAACTTATAAAACCATTAATAACAAAATAGCTTGTAAGATAGAGGTTAAAGGGCTTAATGGAGGACATAGTGGTGATGAGATTCAGAAAGGTTTAGGAAATGCAAACAAACTAATCAATAGGATTTTATTTGATGCAAGAAAAGAGCTTAATATTGATGTAAACCATTTTGATGGAGGAAATTTAAGAAATGCTATTGCTCGCGAGGCTTATTCAATAGTTTTGGTTGAAGAGAATAATTATAATAGTCTTGTGAACTTAGTAGCCAAATTCAAGGCTATATTCAAAAGTGAATATCACAAAACAGAACTAAATATTACAGCTGAAATTTCAAAAACAGATAATGTAAATCAGGCTATAGTTGAAATTGATAAAATAATTCAGGCTGTATATGCTTGTCCTCACGGTGTTTTAGCATGGTCACAGGATATTGAAGACTTTGTAGAAACATCAACAAATTTAGCTTCACTAAAAGTAAAGGATAATAAATTTCATTTTGTAACTAGTCAGCGCAGCTCAGTAGCTACAGCACTTGATGATGCATGTAATATGGTAGCTTCTGCATTCAATTCCATTGGAGCGAATACTCTTCATACAGATGGTTATCCTGGTTGGAACCCAAATACTAATAGTGAAATATTGGATATTTCGCGCAAATCGTATATTGAGTTATTTAAGAAAGAGCCTAAGGTTTTGGCAATTCATGCAGGTTTGGAATGTGGCCTTATTGGTGAAACTTATCCAGAAATGGATATGATTTCGTTTGGTCCTACAATAAAAGGTGCGCACTCTCCAGATGAGAGGTTACTTATAAAAACAGCACAAATGTTCTGGGATCATTTACTTGATAT
>JAOZSY010000384.1 GCA_029939445.1 Bacteroidales bacterium | reverse complement strand
ATCAAAAATCCACTATACAATTTGCCCTCCTCCTATAAAATAAAGGAGGACCTTTATATAATGACTGTTAGGGTTTCATGTTTTATATGAACATAAAAAAAGGGTTTATATTCCTAAGAACACAAACCCTTTATATGTTTCTTTAAGACAAAAAACTCTATGCCAAACCAGTAAAGCCCATAAATGCAAGAGCTAATATACCACCAACAATAAGTGCAGCAGGTACACCAGCCATTCCTTTAGGAACTTCCATTAGTTCAAGATGCTCTCTAATACCAGAGAATAGAATCATTGCAAGTCCAAAACCAATTGAGTTAGCCACAGCATATACAACACCTTCCATCAAAGAGAAGTCTTTCTGGATAGTAAGAATAGCAACACCTAGTACTGCACAGTTGGTTGTAATAAGTGGTAAGAAAATACCCAAAGCTTGGTATAATGGTGGAGAAATCTTTTTAAGAATAATTTCTACCATTTGCACCAATGATGCTATTACTAGAATAAAAGTAATTGTTTGAAGGAATTCCAATCCAAAAGGATTAAGAATATAGTTCTGAATAAGCCAAGTAACCATTGTAGCAATTACAAGTACAAACATAACTGCACCACTCATACCTACCGAAGTTGATACTTTACCCGAAACCCCTAAAAATGGACAAACGCCAAGAAATTGCGCCAACACAATGTTGTTTACAAAAACGGCTCCTATAATTATTAATATATATTCCATATCTAAATTTTTATATTGTTATACTCTATTTAGAGTTAATTTTCTTAGTTATTGCAATTAAATACCCTAATACAATAAAAGCTCCTGGCGCAAGCACAAATACTATCATTGTAATTGGATTTCCCTTATCATCAGTTGGGAATATATGAAGTGGGAAACCAAATAATTCTCCTGATCCTAGTATCTCACGTACACCGCCAAGTATAGTAAGTGCCAAAGAGAAACCTATTCCCATTCCTAAACCATCAACAACAGCGTCCACAACATTGTTTTTAGAAGCAAAAGCCTCTGCTCTACCTAATACAACACAGTTTACAACAATAAGAGGTATAAATAAACCTAACTGAGCGTGTAATGCTTGTAAATAACCTTGCATTAATAAATCAACTACAGTTACAAATGATGCAATAATTACAATAAAAGCAGGAATACGAACCTTGTCTGGAATAAAATTCTTAACCATTGAAACCGACATATTTGACATAACAAGTACAAATGTAGTTGCCAATCCCATTCCAAGGCCATTTATAGCAGAGGTGGTAACACCTAATGTAGGACATAAACCCAATAGTAATACAAATACTGGATTTTCCTTAATAAGTCCTTTTGTTAAAATTTGAAGTTTACTATTCATTAGTATTTCCCCCTTCTTCTTTATAAGTTTTATAAGCTCTATCTGCCGCATCACAAAATGCTCTTGAGCTAATGGTAGCAGCAGTAATTGCATCTACATCGCCACCATCTTTAGTTACGGTAAGTTTATACGTTTCAGGATTCTTTCCATTAAATTGGGTACACCATTTAGATTTAGAAATATCCATTTTATCTCCCAAACCAGGAGTTTCTTTATGCTCTAATACAGCGGTATTAATAATAACACCTGTAGTATCAAAACCAACCATTATTCTAATAACACCACTAAAGCCTTTTTCAGTATATGTTTTTATGGCAGTTCCCACAAGCTTATTATTATTATAAGCCTCATAAAACACAAGAGAATCTTTTCCTGTATCAGGCATTCTAGTATATACATTAAGAGTATCAAATGCAGGAACAACTTTACCAATTGCTTCTTCAAGTTTCTTCTTTTTAGCTGCTGCTATCACGTCAAAAGTTTGTACGTAAACAACGCCTAATACGGCTCCTGCCACTCCTACTACAATGAATAGGCGCAGAACCATATTTATAAATGTTGATTCAGGTTTTTTAGACATTTTTTATCTCCTTTCCAAATCTCGTTGGTTTAAATGCATTATTAAGGTGAGGAACAACTGCATTCATCAAAAGAATTG
>JAOZSY010000145.1 GCA_029939445.1 Bacteroidales bacterium | reverse complement strand
ACAAGTATTTTAACATTTTTTTTATGTCAATCTTTTGAAAACGTCCTTTAGTCCCAATAGCTATAGGTGAGGGGCGAATTTTGATGGATGTATATACTATGCTACTTCTGATATTCTATTTAATAAAGCTAATAGTATTGTGGGCAATGTAATTATTACATATAGTTGACTTTCAAGGAAGGAAAGTGTTAAGTATGAATAAAACAATTTCAAACTACCAAATAGTTCAAGTATTAACAGCAGATCTTAAATCAAGAGTTTATTCATTATAACTTAATAATAATAAAGTATTAGACTATAAGTTTATTGTTAACAGTTCTATTTCTCCACAATAATAATTCTAGGATCAGGATAATGGGTATTAAAAAATCCATAACCTCCTTCTATATTTGTTGGATAGTTGATAGGTTCTGCAAAAATTTGATTTATTGCCGAGCCTCCCTTTTTGTGCAATACAAGGTAGTCGTAGTATTGTTGGCTTATATTAGATATTGATGCAAATAGAGTATCAGATACCCATTGATACATAATTTGTTCACCAATAAACTGTTCGCCATTAAATCCTTGATCATCTAAGAGCGCAATTACATTATTCCCAGTACTTTTCATAAAAATATTGTTTGGATCATCATTTTCTTTATTATTTCCATAAATATTTATCATATACCAGTTTATTTCATCGGCAGGGTCAGTAAATTTTACACTAACAATAGTATTAATACTGTCTTCGCCTTCACCTACTTTGGCACTTACTTCATCAAATGGAATTTGTTTAAGCATTGTAGATTTTGATTTTATTGACAATGCGGTTTCGGGATCGATTACAGATAGTTTATACTCTGTATTGATAAACTGGGGAATTGTAATACTAGCATATAATCCTGGTATTTCAGGAATTGCTTTTAATTCATCAGTAATTCCATTATAACTAATGCTTACATCGGCATTTCTAACCATTATTCTATCTAAAAGGGCATTTCTTGAAGTGTCGGCTTTGTCATTTTCAGAATAGTCTAGAGCACCAAAACTTTTACTGACGTAAATAAGCATTACAGAATTCGGAATTACCTGTGAGTAAATTACCAATTTTGGAGGTGCCTGCTCAACTTCTATATCTATAGGTTTGGGCTGACAAGCTGTGAATGTAATTATTGCTATTAATAAAACTAAATATTTCATGATATTGTAATTTTAAATGTTAAAAACTAAAATTATAAGCTATTGATGGAATGAAACCAAAGAGACCCGGTTGTTGATATTTATAGCCAGTGCCATTATCGTTAGGAACCACATTTATACGGTATGGTTGGGCTCTATTATATATATTATAAGCGCCAAAACTGAATTCTCCTTTAAATTTGCGCTTCTTTTTTGGCAGCAAAGTGAAATTGATATCAAGTCGGTGAGAATGAGCCATTTCTACTGCATTGCGGCTTGAATATAGCGGTATAATATCTACGCTAGTCATATTGGGATTGGGCATTAGATATTGTCCTATTTGCGCAGTAAATCTTGCTCCACTTTGGTAAACCCATACAGTGGAAAATAACCAGCGCTCACTAATTTGGTAATTAAGTACTATGGAAATATTATGTCTTCTGTCGTATTTAGATGGAAAAGAATTTCCATTATTTAGTTCCTCAAAAATCCGAGTAGTTTTACTTAATGTATAACTCAACCAACCATTGAATCGTCCACTTTCTTTGCGCAATAGAAATTCCATACCATAAGCATCACCTTTGCCTTGGAGCAGTTCACTTTCGTAATCATTGTTCAATATAAGATTGGTTCCTTCTCTATATTCTATAAGATTATTCATTTTTTTATAATAAACTTCAAAAACAAAACTAACACCTTGCTTAGCAAAATAGTGATTAAATCCCAAAGCTATTTGATCGGAGCTTTGTGGCTTTATATTTTTAGTAATAGGATACCATAAATCAGTAGGTAATGCCACAGTAGAACTTGATACTTTATGCATGTATTGCTTCATTCGAGAGTAACTTGCCTTTATTGAATTATTCTTATTCAGAATATATCGCATTGCCAAGCGAGGCTCTAAACCTACATACGTTTTTCCTTCAGTACTTGATGCAGAGAGTCTTAATCCATAATTTAATTTTAATTTATGATTTATGGTCCAGTCGTTAAGTGCATAAATGCCATATTCGTGTGTAAGCATCTCTTCTCCCTCCTGTGTATGAAGTAAGGATTCTATATCTCCAGAGGTATTTACTATATTTGGCCTGAAATTATGTCTAATGTATGAACCTCCAAATTTAATATGATTATCATTATTGTGGAAATAATCGTAATCTGCTTTTATTCCCAAATCAAATATTTTAGAGTTAATTTGTAAATTGTTATTATCATATGTGCTATAAATATTATAATCGAAATTTGTAGCAATAAGAGAAATATTAGAGAATAGCTTTGAATTATAAATATGATTCCACCGTAAAGTATTTGTGTAATTTCCTAAGGTAAATCCAAAATTAAGTCCAGTTGCATTATTTTGAGCGGTGGTGTCCTTTTGATCAATATATTCATCACTAATACTAAGGATATCGCGTCCAAGATAAAAGCTATAATATAACCTATCTTTCTCCGATATTTTGTAATTTACTTTGGCATTAAAATCATAAAAATAATAAGGTAAGTTAAGCCTTACCATATTAAAGACCTTGTCAATATAGGTTCTTCGCCCCGATATTAGAAAACTTACTTTTTCTTTAATAATAGGCCCTTCAACCATAAGCCGCGACGAAAGTAAACCAATACCACCAGCAACATGGTATTTATTTAAGTTTCCTTCTTTCATTCTTACATCAAGTATAGAAGAAAGCCTTCCACCATAGTTTGCTCCAAACCCACCTTTTATCATTGTAATATCACTAACGGCATCAGAATTAAAAACTGAGAAAAAACCAAAAAGATGGCCAATATTATAAACGGTTGCCTCATCAAGCTGTACTAAATTTTGGTCAGCATCACCTCCACGGACAAAAAATGATGTTCCACCTTCACCACCTGAGGTTACTCCAGGCAATAGCTTCATTATTTTTATTATATCGGGCTCGCCACCAATTGTAGGTATGTGTTTTACGGATTTTGCAGTAACTTTTATTACACTCATCTTTGTGCTGCGTATTACCTCATCATGGGTATTTCTGTTTGCCGTAATTTTTACGCCCTTAATTTTTGTTACAGTAGAAGTGAGCTTTATATTATAATTAGTTTTATTAGTTGTGTCAATTACTAATGAGTATTTTTGGTAACCAACAATTCTATATATAATAGTAGTTTTATTATTCTTAAAATGCTTTTTGTCAATGCTTAGAGAATAAAAACCGTATTCATTGGTAATCACGCCAATATTTGTTCCGCTGATATTTACTGTTGCATAAGCAATGTTTTCGCCATTGCTTTTATCGCTAACAGTACCACTAATAATAGTTTGACTATATGATATATTAGATATTAAAACTAAGATTAGTGTAATAATAATTCTCATGAGGTTGTTAAATTATTGATAAAAGTTAATTATGTATTGATTGTCAGTGTTTTTATATATTGTATAGTTAATCTGCGAAAGGTTCCAATATTACAAATATATACTTATTGTAATAATAGGATGATATTAAAAATACGTAATATAATTGTCAAAAAACAAATTAACCTTATTTCTAAACTAATCTAAAACTTGGAATTAATTTATTTTGCATAAAAAAAGCCATCTGATTAATTTCAGATGGCTTAAATATTATAAAAATAAAGTGCTTATTCAGCAGCTTTTTCTTCAGTAGTTTCTTCTTTTGGAGCTTCTTCTTCAGTAGCAACCTCTTTAGTTGCTTCTTCAGCAGCTGCAGCCGCTTCTTGCTCTGCTTTTACTTTTGCTTCAATAACATCAGATTTGCGCTTTGCAATTGCTTCAGCACGAGCAGTATTAATTTTAATTTCAGCGTCAAGAATGTCTTGTTTAGCCTTAGCTACAGCATCAAGTTCAGCTTTCTCAGCATTATTGATACGAGCAGTTTTCTCGTTCATCCATGCATTAAACTTAACTTCTGCTTCTGCTTCAGTGAAAGCACCTTTAGCAATACCACCCATAAGGTGTTTTTTGTACATTACTCCTTTATATTTCAAAATTGAGCGTACAGTATCAGAAGGCTGAGCTCCTTTTACTAACCATGCTAATGCTGTATCAAAATCTAATTCAATAGTTGCTGGTTTTGTTCCTGGATTATACGTACCTATCTTCTCAATAAATTTTCCATCTCGAGGTGCACGACCATCCGCAATTACGATATGGTAGAATGCTTTTTGCTTCTTACCATGGCGTTGTAATCTTATCCTTGCTGGCATATTATTATAATTTATGTCTGTATTCAACAGACTGGTTATATTTAAATCCGCTGTCATCAAAAAGTACTAAACTCCTCTTTTTCTAACGGGCTGCAAAATTATCACTATTTTTTCTATTGACAAAGCTTTTTTACTTCTTTTTTTATTACTTAAAATCACTGATAATCAAAGTAATATAGTCATTGGTGTTTGTGAAAAAATCAATGACATGTGATATGAGTGTGTATTTTGTCTTAATATATGCAATTAATGGCCACTGTTATTTGTAAGGAGTTTTAAATTGATAGCTAGGAGCTTGAGGAAATCTATTTGAAAAGTTAGTGGCTTTTTTGCACATTTATTTTTTTTGAAGTTTTATTACTATCAAAAATTAAGGATGCATGTTCATAGTTTGATTTTAATATAATAATTAAGGATATTTTTTTCATATATTTTGACTACTGAGTTCCAGAATATTCATCTTTCGATTTCTCATACTGTCAAATGTAGTAAATATTTGATTATGAATATTAAAAAATAAGCACAAAAAAACCACCAAATCTAAGAAAGAACTGGTGGTTATAATTTTTAAAAGCTGAGTATTAATTATTGTTTATAAAAGATCAGCAGTTATTTTATATTCCATATTTATTTCAATGGTAATATCCTGAGTTACTGTTTCTTTTGTGATAACTTTTGTTCTTAATTTATACTTATCTGCTTTAATATATTTATCAAGTTTGGCTGTAGTTGTGATTAAATTAATAGAGTTTGTGCCTGAATCAATATTCTCTTTATAGGCGAGTTCAATTTCGTCAGAGCTATTGGTAGAGATGTATATATGTATTGATTTTAAGAAGCTAAATGTTTTATCAGAAGGATCTTTTATTTTCATATTAAAAGAGGTAAGTAGTACATCTTTTATTAAATCTGTGCTTGAATTATTATTGCTCATTTGTTCCTCAGAGCCCGTAGTAATGTCGGGGGTGGGAATTTCGAATGGCAATGCTATGGGAATACTTGTTTCAATAACAATTTCAGTTTTATTGGTGATAGTAAATGTAAGTAATTCATCAATTTTATCACACGAATAATTTATTGCTATAACAGCTATTGCAAATATTAGTAGAAATGTTGTTTTTGAATTTTTCATGATTATTTATGGTATTAATTATTTTGCAAAGATAAGGCATTCAATGAGGAATGTAGAATTACGAATTAATAATTAAGATTTAATAATACTTAAAAAATTCTTAATTCTACATTCCTAATTCCTATTGTTCTCCCAGCCAGCGCTCACTTTCGATAGCAGCCATGCAGCCACTGCCAGCAGCAGTAATTGCTTGTCGGTAAGTATGATCTTGAACATCTCCTGCAGCAAATACACCTTCAATATTTGTTCTAGTAGAGTCTGCATCAGTTATAATATATCCTTGGTCGTCGAGCTTAATTTGATCCTTGAATAATTTAGTATTTGGCTGATGGCCAATTGCTACGAAGAAACCTTCAATGTCAATCTTTTTCTCCTCACCAGTTTTTACGTTTTCTAAAATAGCGGCATTAAGAGCTTTCATAAAACCTTTTTGCTCTCCAACTATTTCTTTAGTTACATGGTTCCATAATACTTCAATATTTGGATGATCCTCAACACGCTGAGCCATTACTTTTGATGCACGTAGCTCATCGCGGCGAACAATCATATATACTTTAGAAGTAATATTTGCTAAGTAAAGTGCATCTTCAGCAGCAGTATCGCCACCACCAACTACGGCTACAGGCTTCCCTTTATAGAAAAAACCATCGCAAGTAGCACAAGCAGAAACTCCACCACCTTTAAAATCGTTCTCTGACTTTAGACCTAAGTATTTTGCCGAAGCTCCAGTAGAAATAATTACACTTTCAGCTTCAAAAACTTTTTTATCATCGGTCTTAATAATGAAAGGACGTTTTGACAAATCAGCCTCTGTTACAACACCCCAACGGATATCTGCACCCATATTCTCAGCTTGTTTTTGCAAGTCTTCCATCATTTTAGGCCCCTCGGTTCCTTCAGGGTAACCTGGGAAATTTTCTATTTCGGTAGTAGTAGTTAACTGCCCACCAGGCTGCATTCCTTGGTATAATACTGGTGATAAATTTGCTCTTGAAGCATATATCGCTGCAGTATATCCTGCAGGTCCTGAGCCGATTATAAAACTCTTTACTTTTGTTATTTCTTCTGACATAATATATTGTTTTTATTTATTTCGGTAATATTTCCATTACTAATTTTATAATACTGCAATAGTAATTATAATTATAGTTGATGAATAATAAGAAGTCATAAAATATGCCAAAAGGTATATATAAC
>JAOZSY010000144.1:4455-6728 GCA_029939445.1 Bacteroidales bacterium | reverse complement strand
TATGCGTAGTTAAGAAGCCTGTGATTCTAATTCCTTCACCATTTGTGGCAGAAGACCACCAAACTAAAAATGCTAATGCGCTAGTAACTTATAAGGCCGCAATATTGGTAAAAGATAGCGAACAAAAAGAAACATTAATGCCAGAAATTTTGAACCTGGTAAATAATCAGGAAGATAGAAAAATACTAATTCATAATATAACTGGTTTAGGCACAAAAGACGCCACTGCGGCAATAGTTAGTGTAGCAAATTCATTATTAAAATAACAATGTTAGAGAATACGAAGAACATATACTTTTTGGGAATAGGCGGCATAGGAATGAGCGCATTAGCTCGCTATTTCAATATGCTAGACTATAATGTTTCGGGTTATGACAAAACTAAAACTGAGCTGACTAAAACCTTGGAAGAGGAAGGTATATCAATACATTATAGTGATTTAGGGTCAGAAGCTATCAAGGGAATTGATTTGGTGGTATTCACGCCTGCCATACCAAATGAGCTAGAAGAGTATATTGCATTTAGGAACTCTAATATTAGATTGGTAAAACGCGCTGAAGTATTAGGCGAAATAGCCAAAGACTATTTCACTATTGCCATTGCAGGTACTCATGGCAAAACTACCATTACAAGTATGGTTGCCCATTTTTTAAATGAGTCGGGAGTGGCCGTTAATGCATTTATTGGTGGTATTGCTACTAATTATAATTCCAATCTTATACTAAATAAGAATGCTAAAATAATGGTGGTGGAAGCCGATGAATTTGATAGATCATTCCTACATATTCACCCCGATATTGCAATAATATCGTCAATGGATGCCGATCATTTAGATATTTATGAAAATACGGACTCTTTAAAACACTCATTTTTTGAATTTGCAAACAATATAAAAGATGGCGGAACATTATTACTCTGTGAGGATGTTGATGCTCCAGAAAATTTTAAACAAAATATAGAATATTATGGTGAAGGGCAAAATAATTTTTACCAACTAATTCCAAAGGGAATTATAGATGGTAAACAAGAATTTTCTACATCTTTTTATAGGAAAGATTTTAGAATATCAATGCCCGGTCGTCATAATTTATTAAATGCATCAGCGGCAGTATCCGTTGCCAAAATATTGAATATTGAGGAAGAGAAACTTCGTAAATCGATATTAAGTTATTTGGGAGTAAAGCGTAGATTTGAACTAATTAGCGATTGCAATAATCATATACTAATTGACGACTATGCACATCACCCAACAGAAATAAAAGCAGCAATAGCCGCAGCTAGAGAGATGTATAATGGTAAAGAGTTAATGGGGATATTTCAGCCTCATTTATTTAGCCGAACAAGAGATTTTATCAATGATTTTGCTAATGAATTATCAAAACTTGATAAAGTAGTTCTATTGGATATATATCCAGCAAGAGAACTACCTATTGAGGGAGTTAGCTCACAATTGTTATTGGATAAAATAAAAATTAAGAACAAGAAATTGGTCTCGAAAGAGAATATAGAAAAATACATTTCGGAAAACTCATCGGAAATAACCTTAATGATGGGAGCAGGAGATATTAATAAATTGGTAAGTAAAATATCAAAAACATTATGCAAATAGTACGCAAAATTCTGAAAATATTAGTATGGATATTAATCCCTCTATCGATAATAGTGGTTGGAATAATTGCGCAAAAAAATTATTTTGAATCTACTATTTCAGAGGTTAATGTTAGTATTGATTATCGTGAGAAAAATGATTTGAATAGATTCTTAACTTACGAAGATATTAATAATTTTATCACAACACATTACGATAGTATTAAGGGAAATAAGATTGAAAACATAGATTTAGAGGAATTGCAAAACGATCTTATTGCACTTCCATATATTAAGAATGCAAATGCATACATCACACTACAAGCTGAGCTAAAGTTACAAATACAACAGCGAAGAGCTATTATAAGGGTAATTGACTGTGATAACAACAATTACTATTTGGATGATGTTGGTCGTATTATTCCAATAAAAACAAAATATCCAGCACGAGTTCCTATTTGTAATGGAGTAATTCCAAATATAAATTTTTATACTAAGAATTATACTCCCTATGAACTTGACAGCATAGTTGACAATACATTATTAAAAGATGTTTTTGCAATTGCAAAATACATAGATAGCGATACATTATTGGGGCTACAAATAGCACAAATAAATATTGATATCAACAGAGAATATACATTAATACCATTAGTGAGCAGCCATATCATAGAATTTGGCAAAGC